>NZ_CP062805.1:300000-425364 GCF_008801925.2 Cupriavidus basilensis
GCAGTCTGGATCGCCTCTCGCCGGGTCGACTTAGCCGGATGATCGGCGCGCAGGCCCTTGAACGAGGCTTGGCGTACCTGGCCTTCAGGGGTCCACTCGGAAAACTCGACTTCTGCAACGAGGGTCGGTTTCACCCAACGTACAACGCCTTCCCGGCCTCCGCCCCATCGCCGGCTGGAACGCGCCTCCGTCGAAAAGGGACTTCGCTCAGTTTCCAAGGTGGTCAAGCGTCTTCTGAGTTCTGTTGCCGTCGCGCTGTCCCAGCCGGTTCCAACGCCGCCGACGTAACGGAGTTCTCCATCCGCATATACGCCAAGCAATAGCTTGCCTACCTCGGCTGTTGCACCACTGCGGTCCGAAAACCCGCCAATCACAAACTCCTGGCGCAGTTTGCATTTGGCCTTCAGCCAGGTCTGGGTGCGTGCGGAAACATAGGAGGCGTCGGCCCGCTTGAACATCAAGCCTTCGAGACCGAGCTGGCACGCCGCCTGGAAGATCTGCACTGGGGAAGCATCGAAGGCCTCGCTAAAGCGCACCCGTTCGGAGCGATCTCCGACAAGCTCCGCCAGCTTCGCGCGCCGCTGGGTCAGGGGCACATTGCGCAAATCCCGGCCTTCCCAGAAGGGTAGGTCGAAGCCGAAGAAGACGATTGCGTCGTTGCGATGCCCATCGATTGCGTTCTGCAAGGCATTGAAATCCGGCATGCCATCGCGAAGCACGACGATCTCGCCATCCAGCCAGCCTTCCGAGATGTCTAGCGTCTCGATCTCTGCCGCCAGGGATCCCAGCTTGCGCGTCCAGTCATGGCCATTACGAGTAAAGAGCGCTACTCGGGCATCCTCGATTCTGGCCAAGATTCTGTAGCCATCGAACTTTGTTTCGATGACCCACCCGGTACCAGTCGGAAGTGCGGGTGCCGGGGTGGCGAGCTGCGGCCCGAGCTTTGCCGGCAAGGGGACGAGCGGGGCGTTCACGATGGCGGTATCGGACGCCATTTCAGTAGAGCCCGTCGACGCTTGGGTCAGCGCACCCAGCGGTTTTTTGATGACGCTATCCGGGAAAGCTGCCAACACGTCAAACTCTGCCAGCGGTCGCGCCCAGGCATCTCGCTTCTTGAAGAGGAACCACTGCTCTGAGCTGTCGCCGGGCTTGGCGATGCGTACCAGTTCCCAACGGCCGGCCAACTTTTCTCCGTAAAGTTCAAAGAGCAACTTGCCTGCGGCCATACCTTCACGCGGATCGCCGATTGGCTCCCACGTGCCACGATCCCAGACGATCACCGAGCCGGCGCCATACTGTTTAGCCGGGATTTCACCCTCGAAGTTGATATAGTCGAGCGGGTGGTCCTCCACATGGACCGCGATACGCTTTTCGCTGGGATCGTAGCAAGGCCCCTTGGGCACCGCCCAGCTGAGCAGCACGCCATCGAGTTCGAGCCTGAAATCGTAGTGCAGCCGCCGCGCCCAATGCTTCTGGATCACGAAACGCAACTGTTCGGCATTCTTGCGCCGTTTTCGTGTTCCCGCCGGCTCTGGGGTGACGCTGAAGTTGCGCTTCTTCTGATAGCGGTCGAGGTCGGGCAACCGCTCCGCGGTGCGCGCTCTAACCTTTGACATCCCTGGTGTCGTTGCCATAGGCGTTTCGCATCCGGATCGCTCCCTTCCGTGGACGATCCGCTTGGCCCCTCTGTCTTTATGCCAGCATCGTCCCGGAGCCAATCGCTGCGTCCCAACATAAGTTAACTATGCGGCACCTACCTCAACCTTCCGTCGGTCGCCGCGTGGCACTACATAAACGTTTGACATGTCGGCTCCTCGGGTTGCCATATTTCTGCAGTCTAGGCCGCTATCTCAATGCCCTGTAGAAGGCAGCGTCTTACACGTCCACCCGGAAGGCCTGCCTTGCAACCGGCATGCTCACCCGTTAAGGGCGTGCCCCTGCAGGGTCAGGCCGCCGCCACTAGAATGGCTTCTTTAGCCACAACGCCACGGTGACAGCGATGTGCTATTCCGCGCAGATTCACGCCAGCTATCGAAAGTACGTTCGGGAATTCGGGGCCTCTGACAGTTTTGAGCATTTTGTCGAACTCTTCTGGGAGAAGCGCAGAGACGGCGGCTGGTCCAAACTGCCTAAAGCAATGCGTGCCGTCTGCCACGAACGACAAGGAGCGCGCTGTCGCCGACCTTGTTGCGGCGGGTGACAAAGATCAGGCGATAGCCTTGGAGACGGAGCTGTTCCAGCAGAAGACACGGCTGACTGCCGCCGAGCGCGCATTGGCAGGCAAGCCGACAAAGAAGGCGGAAAACGATCAACGCGTCGCGACTGACAAGATCGCGAGGGCGCAGCGCAATCTAGCAGACCTGCAGCGAACTGATTTGCTGGATCGAGACTCGCGTATTTTCCCGGGCCACTACGCGCCCGTGATGGTGGTGCAGGATGGCCAGCGAGTTGTGATCCCGATGCGCTATCAATGCAGGATGCCGGGGTGGACGCCCGCGATGGAGCGACAGAAACCCGGTACATACAACGCTTTGGGAACGTTGCTAACAGTTAGGTGGAAAAATTTTTGTTCCAATCAACCACTTAGGGCGGCTAACTCTTTTCCCTAACCCTTTCGTTCTGAGGTTGAATCCTTTGTGGGCCTATGGCCAGCGGTGCGGCCGGCGCGCCAACTTCGCTGCGGTACTCGAAGGATTGACGCCAGTTCAACTCAGCGGCTGCTCCTACTCTCAGGCAGAGTTGGGAAGGCGATCGTCTCTGATCGACCGAGGCCGTGTGGAAACGTCTCTCGAATCGCACCAATGCGCGCCCCCTCCGGGGCGTAGCCTGCCTTATCGAATTTTCGGCCAATCCGGTCGTCGGCGGCGTCGAAACGGGTGGGAACAGCGCTAATGGGGCCCCTGAGAGCGATCTTCAGCCCCATCTTTTGCGCGCAAATGGGTGCTTACGCACCCACCAGGCGCATGGCCTTCATTGTTTTCGAGAACCCGAGAATTCGAAGGACGCGCTTCAGGTTGTACGCCAGAACATGCAGGCTCATTTCAGTTCCTACATTCGGCAGCGTGCGCGTCAAGAAGTGCGTGTAGCCCATCCAATGTTTGAAGGTTCCGAAGACATGCTCGACGGTTCGCCTGCGAACCGTCATTGCATCCGGCATCTTGTCGAGCCGGCGCTGGACGGCCTCCAGCACTTCCTCATGCTCCCATCTGGAGATGCGCCGGTACGGACTCGGCGTGCATTGCGACCGCATCGTGCACTGAGGACATGCACTACTCCAATAGCGGCGTAGCTGCAGTCCGTGTTCTTCTCTGGTGAAGCGGTATATCGCACGTTCTCCGGCGGGACATTGATATTCATCGTCTCGGGCAATGTAGATGAAGTCCGCCCGAACGAATCGACCACCTACCTTCGCGCTGGACCTTGCTGGCTTGGGCAAGATGGCAGCAATGCCCGTATCCGCGCATGCTTTGATCTCCTGCGCACTGAAGTAGCCACGATCAGCTATGGCTTTAAGCCTGGTCTTACCCATCGCATCGCGAGCAGCTCGAGCCATCGAGCTGAGTTGCGCCCGATCATTGCCGATATTGGTGACCTCATGAGCAACGATCAGATGATGCTTGGCATCTACGGCCATCTGTACGTTGTAGCCGACCATTCCAGAGCCCTTGCCACTTGTCGCCATCGAGCGCGCATCAGGATCGGTCATCGAGATCTGACCATCTGGCAGCGTCTTGAGCTCTTCCTTTATCTGGTCAAGGCTATGCATCTGTTGACGCAGTTGCACAATCTTCTCGCGCAGTCGAGTTGTCTTGAGTTCTACCTCCGCAGGCTGCGTGCGATCCGCAGTCTCCAGCGCGCTCAGATACCGCTGGATGCTTTCCTCAATTTGCTGCTGGCGCTTGTCGACCTTGCCAGCGGTGAAATTGCGGTCCCGAGTATTGACTGCCTTGAACTTGCTGCCGTCGATGGCGACCAGGGCCTGTGAGAACAACTTAAGATCTCGGCACAGTACAACGAAGCGACGGCAGACATTGCGAATGCCCGTGCCGTTATCCCGCCGAAAGTCTGCAATCGTCTTGAAGTCCGGCGCCAGTCGACCGGTAAGCCACATCAGTTCTATATTGCGTTGGCATTCGCGTTCCAGACGGCGGCTGGAGTGGACCCGGTTGAGGTAACCATAGATGTATATCTTTAACAGGACAGCAGGATGATATGAAGGGCGACCTGTAGTCGAGGGATTGGTACCTTCGAACCCGAGCGACTCGAGATCCAGTTCTTCAACAAACGCGTCGATGATCCTGGTGGGGTTGTCCTCGGCGATGAAATCATCGAGGCATTCTGGAAGCAGGGTAGCTTGCTTGCGGTCTTCTCCCTCTATGAATCGCTTCATCCGATCCCCCAGTCTGAATGCGTTGACTCAGTCTAGGTGATCGAGACGTTTTCACACAGCCTCGACCCCTCTCGGTCATCCGCGAACGCGAGCTCAATGTCCAATGACCGTGGTATTGCAGTCACCGATCCTGCTCAAAGGGGAATTCCTGCGGCGGCCGAGGACCGGCATGTGAATCCGGCCGCTCACACCCAGGTCAGCGTTTCCTCCGTAAAGAGGTGACCGGCCATGAGGTAGTCGCCGTGTTCAATGGCAAGCTCCTCCAGATTGCGCAGCGTATCCTCAGACAGCGCGGCCATGTCGAACCTGCAGTAGAGGTAGCGCTGCCTGAATGTGGGCTTCTCCATGCGCAGGCCGTGCACCAATGCTTCGGGGGATGCCACGGAGACATGCTCGACGGCGCGATACTACACGTCGACACCGTATTGACGGCCGAGTTGCTCCAGTTCGATCGCGTCCTGCCATGCGGTCTCGTAGTCCAACTCAAGCGTGCCGGCACCGCGACCATGGATGTGTTCCACCGTGCTGGCCCGGTCGCGTGCGGTATATGTGCTCATCGTGGCTCTCCAAATGCCGCTCAGTCGAGCTTGATATTTGCCTCCCTGATCAGGGTGCTGAATCTGGCCTTCTCCTGCCTAATGTATGCGGTGAAGTCCGCCGGCTGGGACGTCGTGGCGCTGAATCCATACTCGCCCAATACCTTGACCGCTTTTTCCGAAGCCAATGCCTTCGCGACTTCATTCCGAATGCGTTGAGTCAGTTCGGCGGGCATTCTCGCAGGTCCCCACAAGCCGTACCAGGAAACCATCTCGAAGCCGGTCAATCCCGACTCTGCAACCGTCGGAACGTTCGGCAACGCGGCAATGCGCTTCGCACTAGTGACTGCAAGCGGCTTCAGCTTTCCACTCTTCACATGGGGCAGCGTCGATGGCAAGGCATCCACCATGGCATTGATGTGGCCGCCCATGACTTCCGTCAACGCCGGAGCCGTACCCTTGTAGGGGATGATCTCGAACTGGAGCTTCCCGTCGTGCTTGATCGCTTCTTCGGCCAGGTGGCTAGCCGAGCCGACTGCTGAAGTTCCAAAGGTGTACTTCCCGGGCTCCTTGCGGATGGCGGCCATGAACTCCTTGAGGTCCTTTGCTGGAACACTGGGATGCGCCGTCACGAGCATTGGGACGCTACCCAGTTGTGTGATCGCCGTGAAGTCCTTTTCGATGTCATAGGTCGTTGCGCTCATCAGCATCGGCGTGGCCACGAAGGTCGATGCCTGCACAAGTAGGGTGTAACCGTCTGGCGCCGAGGTCGCTACCAACTTGCTGCCCAGCGTTCCGCTGGCTCCGGGCCGGTTATCGACAATAAATTGCTGGCCGAGGTTTTCGCTTAGGCGTTGCGCAACAACCCGCGTAACAGCGTCCACTGTTCCACCAGCGGGGTACGGCACAACGATTCTGACGGGCTTGTTGGGGTAGCTCTGGCCGAGAGCCAGCGTGGCGGCAAGACCAAAGCTTGTGGCCACTAGCGCTCTCAAAATACTTCTCATTGTCGTCTCCTGATATTGACTTGCATGCTTGCCGCTCTGCCTCGACTGGCGAGCGTCCAGAGAAGGGATTCTTGCATCCGATGCTTTCGCCTGAGCTCTTGCTCTTGCCATAAACAGGTATGGCGCCGACTCAGAAGACATGCTTTATGCCAATCATCGCACCAAACTGGTTGCCGCCCGGTGCCGGCGCGCTGGTTCCGACGGCGCTGCCACTGCTGACCGACATGGCCAGTTGGCCCCGGTTATCAATGAAGCCAGTCGTAAGATAGGCGGAGGTCCGCTTGGAGAAGGCGTAGGCACCGCGCAGGGCCGCGAGCCATGCCTTGTTGGCACTATGGTTGAATCCCAGATAGTAGATCTGCCCCGCGAGATTGAAGGCGGGCGTGATGTCGTAGGCCAGGCCCGCATAGTACAACTGGCTATGGGACGTGGTGCTGCCCTCATTGTTCCGGAAGGTGCCACCGATGCCAAGCTTCGTCCTGGACAGGACCATGTAGCCACCAAAGTGCAGGCGATCGTCCTTGAGGCCGCTGTTCACCAGCCCTGCTGCAGCACCGGCGCCTCCGCGCAAGGAATCGTATGCAGTTGCCAGGCCCCACCAGCTTGCGTCATACCGCAGCATCACTGACCATTCACGGCAGGCCTTGCTGTCGGCGGGATTCTCTCCGGCGCAGTTGGTTCCCGCGGGGTTCTGGCCAGCATTGACTGTGTCGCGCCCGAGGCTGTATGTCGCGCCGACAGTCAATCCGCCGAATGTACCCTTGTAGGCGATGGCATTATCGGCGCGGGCATTGGGTCGATAACTATCCAACGAGTTGGCGCCGTAGATGTTGGGCCCCAGTACGTCAGAGTCCAGCGTTGACCAGAAGGTCATCGTCCACTGACGGCCGAAGGAGAGTTGTCCCCACTGATTGCTCAGCCCCACAAAGGCCTGGCGACCGAACAAGCGTCCCCCCTGATTTGACGATCCGGAGTCCGGGGCAAAGCCGGATTCCAGGACGAAGACGGATTTCAGGCCTCCCCCAAGGTCTTCAGTCCCGCGCATCCCCCAGCGCGAAGGCACGGTGGCAGTCAGGTTCGGCATCCGCACGACACTGTCTTTGCTGGCACCAATATTGTTCACATACTCGACCCCGGTGTCGCCGAGGCCGTAAAGCGTCACTGATTGTGCCGAAGCGAACATCGGTGCGGCGCAAAGAAGGCCCGCGTACCATTTCCCGCAACTCCTCATGGGTGTCTCCTTGTTATGGCGAGTCGTTACAAACTTGTGAAGGCAGGCGAGCGGTCTCCCCCCAGCACCGTGCGCTCGATACGTTTCGAGTGCACGGCTGCAAGGGATACTGGGTCCGATGATCGCCGTGAAGCGTCTGACGGCAGCGGTCTGCGCTGCTGCGTTTGGCAGGTCAGCCAGTCAGGGTGAAATCTCTTCCAGCGGGCGGTTGGTGGTTTCGGTCATTCGGCTGGCCGCGACAAGGCCGACCACGCAGGCGCCCGCAAACATCAGGAAGACGGTGGCAATACCCTGTCCCGTCAGTACCATGCCGACAACGGTCGGTGCGGTGGCGGAGGCAGCTCGTAGCCATGACGTCGCCAGGCCGGTTCCGATCGCACGGATACGCGTGGGATAGATTTCCGGCGTGTACAGGTACAGCAGCACCGTCGCCGAACCCATCACGGCATAAGCTGAGGATGCAAGCAGCATGACCGACCAGGGGCTGGCGGCGCCGAACGCTCCGAGGACGGCGAGCAGTATGCCGCTGACCACGAAACACCCCATGGCCCAGCGACGACGACCCACGCGGTCCACCGAGAGTGCGCAGACAAGAACGGCACAGGTGCTGAGCACGTTGGAGAGCGAGGCCATGTGCAGCGACTCCTGCAATGGCAGGTGATAGACCGTCTTGTACAGACTCGGCAACCAGTTGTTGATGCCATTTGCAACGAAATAGGAACTCGCCCATAGCAGCCATACCACCACCGTACGGCCACGATAGAACGGCGAGAACAGCTCCTTCCAGTTGCCCTTTTTCTGCGAATGGAGGCCCCCGTACAGTTCCGAGATGCGCCGGTCCATCTCTGCGGCGTTGTGCTGCGGATCGAGGTTTCGCTTGGGGGTGCTGGCCTCGATTTCGCCGATCACGCGCTCTGCGTCGTCGAACCGGCCTTTGGCGATCAGCCATCGTGGTGATTCCGGCAGCCGCATGATCAGCAGTGCCACGACCAAGCCGGGTATCCCGCCAACCAGGAACATGTACTCCCAGCCAAAGCGAGGAACCAAGAAGGCACCTACCTGGGCCGCCAGCATTAGGCCAACAGGGAAGATCAGTTCATAGAGCAGGAAAAAGCGGCCGCGGCCATGGGCTTGCGACAGTTCATTGATATAGGTTGCCGCAACCGGTACCTCGCCGCCGACACCAATGCCCTGGATGAAGCGGCACAGGAACAGCATGTGAAAGTTGCCGGCAAAGGCGCACGCCACACTCATGACCGACATCAGGGCCACGGTTACGGTGGCACTCGGCACCCGGCCCAGGCGCTCGGCAAGCCACCCGAAGCATAGTGCGCCGATGACCTGCCCAAGGTACCCGGCAGCGATCAGGACGCCGATCTCGCCCGGCGATAAGTGCCAAAGCCCAACCAGGACCGGCATGACAAACGCCAAGGACAGTGCGTCGAATGCATCGAACAGGGTAGCACTGCCCATAACAATGCGGGCTTTGGTGTGCCACCTGCTAAAGGGAACATTCTCGATGCGAAAGAGAAGTTGCGCTGCCCGCTGCTGCGGATCAAATGGCGCACTGCTTGCCGCATCGTTCCTGCCGCTGTACATGGGTGCGACCGTAGTGGTGTCCATGCTGTCTCCAAGTTGACTGGCTCATGGTGTGCGAGCACCGGCCATCATTATTTTTGCGTCATCCGCTTCTGCCGTCGCCACGGTCTTTCGCACCCCAAGAGCCACTGGAAGTCCGCGACAGGGGGCAGCCCAGAAGCTCAGGTCAGCGTGAAGCCTCGTATTCCTCCCGTTGTGCATGCCTGCTGGCTACAGCAAAATGGGAAAAACACTGACGCGGCTAGCAGGCGCAGCCGGATGGCTGCGCCTGGCCACCGTTCAGCCTACGATGCCGGCGGCGCGCATCGCGTTTGCGATTTCAATGTCAGCACCCGGGGCGAGCGGCAGCAGCGGAGAACGCACGGTGGCGTGTTCCAGGATGCCGCGGGCAACCAGCGCATGCTTCAGCGCCACAGTGCCTTCCATGTGCGAGCCGCGGTGGTAGACGTTCTTCGTGACAGGCAGCAGGCGATCGTGGATGGCGCGGGCGGCCTTGTAGTCCCGTGCCTTGCCGGCCTTGATTAGCTCGACCAGAAGTTCCGGCGCGATGTTGCCGTAGCCCACCAGCAGACCGTCCACGTCAAACATGGTGTGCAGCAGATACTCGTCGTGACAGCTCAGAATCTGCAGATCAGGGCGCTCGCGACGAATCACGGGGATCTCGGTGTCCCAGCGGCGCATGTTGCGCACGCCGTTCTTCATCGCGAATACGCCGGGCTGCGCCGCGATGTCAAGCTGGGTCTCCAGGTCGTAGGTGCACTTGGTTGCATCGGGGTACTGGAACAGGATCAGCGGCAGCCCACTGGTCTCAAACACCTGGCGGTACTTGTCCTGAGGTGCGCCCTTCTGGTAGCCGAAGCGCAGCCAGCCGTGCGAGGGGTAGAGCAGGCCGGCGGACGCGCCCGCCTGGACCGCGCGCTTGGCTTCCTCGGCGGCCACCTCGGTGCCTTCCAACGTGATGCCGGCGATGATGGGAATGGCGCCATTGACTGCCTCGACGAAGGTTTCGATGACCTTCATCTGCTCCGCCTGCGTCAGAAAGGTGCCTTCGCCAGCGTGGCCGAGCACGGTCAGGCTCTTCACGCCATCGATGCTGCCGAGCCAGGCGCCCAGCTTCTTGCAGGCGGCGTAGTCCACCGCGCCGTCGCGGGTGAAGGGCGTAACCGGGGCAGGATTGAGGCCGCGGAGGTCGATATCTTTCATGTCACTTCCTGTATGAGTATGGGGTTCACCGGGTGCCGGATGCTTTGCCCGGAGAGCCTGCCGCTGCTAGTGTCTCCATAACGGCGGCGGGCATGTGAGGCAGTCTAGGAGTCGCCATGGCATACCGGAAGTGCCATGCTGGATATTTCAGATATACTGATTCCGTATAGCATGGAAGCCAAGGCAAGCGATGAACTACTCCGCATGGAAACTGTTCCTGGCGGCTGCCGACCTGGGCAGTCTGAGCAAGGTGGCTCAGTCCTATGGCACGAGTCAGCCCCACATCAGCCGCCAACTCAATGAACTTGAGCAGGAGTGCGGGGGGCGTCTATTCCAGCGCACGGGTCGCGGGGTGGTGCTTACCGAATTCGGAGAGCGCGTGGCGCCCAAGGTCCGGGCGTGGGTGGCAGGCACGGACCAACTGGTCAACGACATCCACTCGACCTCAGGCAAGCCTATCGGCACAGTTCGCATCGGAATCCTGCCTTCCATGGCGCATCCACTGGTCAGCACGCTTTATTACCGCTTGAAGGAGCGCTACCCCCTGGTGCAACTCAGTGTTCGCGAGGGGCAAGGCGCGCAACTGGAGAACTGGCTGGAAGCTGGACACGTCGATCTGGCTATTCTGTTCCGCCATAGTCCGATGCCAAAGCACGGCGACGTGTACTTAGTCGAAACTGTGACCTACCTTGTGGGCGCCGAGGGAGACCGCGTGACCGCCAACCCCACCGTACAGTTTTCCGCGCTGCACAACCTTCCCCTGGTAATGTTCTGCCGACCCAATAGCTGGCGCGACCGATTGGATCAATTGGCACTGGAGCATGGTGTTGCGCTGAATGTCGCAGTGGAGGCCGATTCGCTAAGCCTGCAGACCCATATCGTCGCCGACGGGGGCATGTACGCGCTGCTGGGGCCGTATGCGATTTCCAACGCCGGCCGGGATTGCCGCTTGCAGGCATCGAAGATCATCAATCCGCAGATCACCCGCCATATTGCGTTGGCCATGTCGCGCCATGGTGAACTCACGCTAGCGTGCCGCACCGTCATGCAGCTTGTCCGTGAGATTGCGCAATTCGGGGGACCGGAGTCGACCGGACGTGGCCTCGAGGTCTCAACTTGAGAGGTCCTGCGACACCTGGATCTGGTACCGATCAACATTGGGTAATGCAAATGAAGCCGGACATCTCTCGCGAAGGGACCTCACAAAGCACGGACGGGGGCGACGACTGCCCCTTGCGCTGGTTCGACGCGGATCGGGGTGCATTCGAATCGCTCGAGCGATGGATCGCCGAGCATCCGGCGGATTTCTTTGCGGGTGAGCATTTTGATCCGGTTGGCGCGTGCGCTACACGCGAGGCTGTATTCGCGTCGGTTGAGCTGCCCGAGACGCCGACATCGCCGCAAGCGCATGCCGATCATCTGCTCAACGACGTGTTTCGGCACGTGATGCCCGTGGCATCGCCCACGTTCGTCGGACACATGACGTCGTCGCTGCCGTCGTTCATGCCCTCGCTGGCCAAGGTGGTGGCAGCGCTGAACCAGAACGTCGTGAAGCTCGAGACGTCCGGCGCGCTGACTGGGCTTGAGCGCAAGGTCATCGGCATGCTGCACAAGCTGGTGTTTGCCCAGGACACCGCGTTCTATGCGAGATGGTTGCACGATGCCGACCACGCGCTCGGCGCGATCTGCTCCGGCGGCACGGTTGCCAACCTCACCGCGCTATGGGCGAGCCGCAACAACTTGCTGGGCGCGCGTGATGGCTTCGCCGGCATCCATCGCGCCGGACTGGTGGCTGCGCTGCGCCATTACGGCCATGACGGGCTTGCGGTCGTCGTCTCAGAGCGCGGGCACTACTCGTTGCGAAAGGCAGCCGATGTCCTTGGCATCGGGCGCGACAATCTCGTGCCGGTCGGGGTCGATGCAGACGGTCGCATGCGCATCGACCTGCTGCGCGATACCATGCGTGACCTGCAGCAGCGCAACATCCGGCCGATGGCGATCGTCGGCATAGCGGGGACGACCGAGACGGGCGCGGTCGATCCGCTCGACGCGATCGCGGATGTTGCTCAGGAGGCCGGCTGCCATTTCCACGTGGATGCCGCATGGGGCGGCGCAACACTGCTGTCGGAGCGCGAGCGCTGGCGCTTCGCGGGCATCGAGCGTGCCGATTCCGTCGTCATCGATGCGCACAAGCAGTTCTACGTGCCGATGGGCGCCGGCATGGTGCTGTTCCGGCACGCGGCGTGGACGCAGGACATCATCCAGCATGCGAACTACATCGTGCGCAAGGGCTCGGTGGACCTGGGGCGCCATACGCTCGAAGGATCGCGCGGCGCGGCGGCGATCATGCTCTATGCGAACTTTCATCTGCTCGGTCGCAAGGGGTTGGCGCAGTTGATCGAACGTAGCATCGATAACGCCCGCTACTTTGCATCCCTGATAGTGCAGCAGCCGGATTTCGAGCTCGACAGCCACCCGCAGCTTTGCATCCTGACCTATCGCCATGTGCCCGAGACCGTGCGTGCCGCGCTGGCAACCGCTTCGGCCGGCAGGCGCGAGAAGATGCTGGACGCGCTGGATGCGCTGACCATCAGCATTCAGGAAATGCAGCGCGATGCCGGCCGCTCATTCGTATCGCGCACGCAGTTGACGTCGACACAGTGGAGTGGCCGCCCGATTGCCGTTTTCCGCGTGGTGCTGGCCAACCCGGATACGACGCATGCCATCCTGCAGGACATCCTCGACGAACAGCGCGCGCTGGCGGCGGCCAGCCCATGCATGGCGCCGCTGATGGCACTGGCGGTGGCGCCGGACGCGTGAGGCATTTGCAGTTGGCGAGCGCCAGTCGTCGACCGTCTCTCACTGACACCTACGGCCGAGGGTACAGCGGAGCCTACAATTCAGCTTGTGCTGATAGACGGCTCTCTCTGCGGCCGCATCGCGATCGGCAGCGGACGCTCGGTATGAAAAATCGAACGGCTCTTCATGGCCGGAAAGCGACTTCCGCCAACGGCACAAACGGCGATGTCTGTGAATTGGTATCCGGACCAACAATTATCGGAGTCTGTTCCGCGCTTGGTATGGTTTCGTAGCGGCATGATCAGCCTGCGAAGCCGTGGGCGTCAGTTTTGACGTCGCTTGACCATCGGCACCACGTCGGAATCGCCCAGCCGCGACCGTAGCATGGCATTCTCAGCGAGCAATACCTCGTTGATCGATGCCAGCCGACTCACATCCGAGCGGAGGTTTGCAATCTCCTGCCGAAGCTCACGAGTTTTGTCACGTGCCGCCTTTAGCTCCAGTTGCTTTGCGTTGCGCTGAGCGCGACTGTCGCGACCTTGGGCTAGTCGAATGGCTTCAGCGATCTTGGGGTAGTGGTTGTGGATGAGCGGACCGGTCACCCCAGCCTCTTCGGCAACTGCGCTGATGGTAAGCTTCTTCGCCTTGGTGTGGCGAGCACGACCTTGCTGGATTCGAAACATCGCCAGGCGTAGATCCTTCTCGCGCTGATCTGCTGGCTTGCGTTGTTTGCTCATGGCGCGGCAGACTCCGAATTGTCCCCCTGACTCAGGGTCACCAACACATCGCGACAACGCTGCATGTCTCGGCGGACCAGATTTCGTCCGCCTTCGCCGATGTCATCACAGGCTAGCACCTCCTGCAGATGATCATGGAGGCCCCGATAGAGCGGAGCGTACTCTGGCCCGATGACCGCGTTATTGCAGCCGCTGCAACGCGTGCGCTCTAGATCATTGCCGACACACCGGTTATCGTCGGCTGTGCACCACGCATGCCCGTTGCTGCGGATGGACGTACTTTCCGCCAACGACCGAACCATCTGGCGGTGGTCTTTGAAAATGGTCACGGCCTGGCCGCCCCGCCAGGACACGATATTTCGACCGTATCCACCGGCTAGGGCGGTGCCGGGTCGCAGCCAGCCTTCCACGACTTCATTCTTGATGTCGTCGAGTTCAGTCTGGATCTCGGCGTAGAGGGCAATCTCCTGTGACTCGTTGAGAGCGTAGCCTAGCGTCATGTCCATCGACCAATGCTTGAAGTGTGATCGTAAGTACCGCAGGTCTCCGAACTGACTCCGGGCGGCATAGCTTGCGAACTTCCGGCGAAAGTGATGGCTGGCCAAGTCCCAATCCAAGCCGCAATTCTGCGCAAACGATTTCAACGCCTTGTTCCACGCCCCTAGTGACATCGTGCGCACCTGGTTGCCTCTGTTCGGCGTCATGGCCACGAAGACGGCGTTCATATGCAGTTGCGCCTCGGCAAGCTCAGGGTCCAGGGGGTTCTGCGAACGAAGAGCTTCGATCTCGGCCTCGATCACGGCCCGATAGGGAGCAGACCACCGCTCCATCACCTTCAGCGCAGTCACAACCGCCTCAGGAACCATCCACTCTGCGCGGCCTTCGCCTGTCTTGGTGGATTGCGAACGCATCCAGTTGTAAGTCCGGGGCTCACCCTTGTCGTCTGCGGCCGCCTCCGTGGCGTAGCAGGCTCCCCTTTGGACAAAGCCGAGTTCATGGTTGCGGCACCCGGAAAGGCTCGCCACGACGATGTAGCAGGCGGTGCGCAGTTCGATCACCGCCTTGTTGAACTCCCACATGTCCGCCCAGCCCCGACTTCGGACGAAAATACCCTCGGCCGGTGTCTTCCCGCCGGCCGCCTGCCGCAGGATCAAGATCTCATCGCGGACATCAAGAAGATCATCGGCTGCTTCAACCAATGACCAGGCGCGCTGAAAGAGAGTGGTGAACACATCGTCCGGCATAAGCGGGGTCTTGCCTCCCCGAAACCCCGTTCCTTGACCGGTCAGACCGGCCAAGTGGGTGGCCGACGTGCCGGCCCAAGGATGGTCAGGCATTACATCCCTCGTGTACTGACTCAACTCATGGAGCGCCTCGACAGCGCCGTATAGCTGTCCAAGCGAGGAGGCTTTCAGCAGTTCTCCCGCTCTGGCGGAACCTTGCCGCTGGCGATGCTGTCTGCAGAAGTCAACGAACAGCGAGCACGCGAAGGGCGTGACATCGGCCAGCCTAGTGATGTTCAATCGCACCAAGTGCTGCAGGAATGACTTGGCGTCCACAAGGAGCTTCGTCACGGCGCGAGGCGACGGCCTTTTCTTTCCCTCGCGTCCGCGGCGCATGTAGTGCCACAAGATCGCCTTCATCGTGGCCCGCCAGCCCGCGGGTATGGCGTTGAAGTCTACGTACTGTTCCGACGCTCCCTTGTTCGTAGGCTGCCCGACGAGCCGCCACTTTGGGTCGCCGTACCGGCTGAGGATGACCACCTTGCCGTTGATCGTGCAAGTCGAGATGATGGTGGCGGCGAGGTTGTCCTGATCAAGGATTGGCTGGCCGACAGGCTCCTGGTCCAGCGCTCTTCTGGCTAGGGACATCACGCCAGTGAATTCAATTCGTTGATGATTGTGGGGCTGGCCCAGAGGGGGTGAGGATCGTGTCGTGCCCGTTCTCGGGCGGCATTCACCTGCTCAGGCTTGAACAACTTGCGGCGAAGGCCGGCTTGGATGACGTCGCGGTCGATCAGACGAGGGATGTGGGCAAGGTGGTGGTCCCAGCGGCGCTTATCCACGCGCGGGCGCTCGCGCAAGATCCGAAAGTAAAACGAGAACAACCGCCATAGGTCATCGCCGGTGACGACGTAGTTGCGGCAGCGAAGACAGTTCAGAAAGCTTTGGCAAAGGTCGCCGTTTCGTTTTGGGGCATACTCGCCGGCGGTGGTGTCCGAGCACCGGCCAACCGGCGTTCGTTCAGTGGCACCGAGGGTGTTTGTCAAAAGCTCCTCGACCAGCACCAGGCCCATGAAGCGCCAGTTTTTGCGGGCATCTTCGCTAGGTCGCAGGTAGTTGCGCATGGTGACGACGAGTGAGTTCCCAGCCGCGGTCGCGGTGGCGACGACATCGCCGTCCAGAATCTCGTACACGCGGTTGACGAAGGTCTTGCGCAGCCGGCTGACGTTGATCCGCATCGGCTCGCCGTCATCGCCCCGGAGGTCGTACGTCCTGACCAGCTTTTTGATTGCCTCTTCGAGGGTGCCGTGCGTCAGTGCGCTGACGCGACTTTCACTGTCCCTACTTCGTCGATACAGCCATACTCGATCACGAATGTCTTCCGGCGCCTCACGGCGCAGGCCAGCCGTCAGCGCAAGAACGCGGCGAATCAACCCAGCTACCGTGGAGCGCAGTGTCGGCGTAGATTCCACAACACGCATCACGGAATTGGATGCGCGCAGCGCCACCTTGGTGGAGGAGTAACCTCGGCGCTTGAACACGACCAGAAACTCTATTCCTTCCTTTGGATGCGCGCGCAGGCAGTTCATCGGCATCTCTAGCAATGGCGTGGTGTTCCGACCCGTGTGCAAGGCTACGACCAGCAGGGCATAGGCTGCTAGTGTTGCCGTGGGTTCTGCGTCCTCTCCAAACAGTGGCTGCACCGCCGTCCTCACGGCAAGCGTGAAGGCCTTCTTCTCGGTGGCAGATAGCGGGCGCTCCCCTTTGCCTCCGCGTGTCGAGCCGGGGAAGGGGTTGCTGGGGAACGTGGCTTCACTGCCGCGTTCGATCACGTGGACCAGTCCTCGCCGTCCCAAGGCCTGCAAGACGGACTTGGTATAGCTGTACGCCGTTCGCTGCGAGTCCGTGGCGATGCCTTGGTCTCGGAGAAAGAGCAGGTAGCTATCTATGGTGTCGCGGGTGATGTCGGTCAGGCGCATCGGTCGGCCGTTTGCGGTGCCGAGCATGGTTAGGTGCGTCAAAAATCTCGCGAGGCCTAGTTTGCAGTAGCCCACGACAGTCGTCACCTGGACGTCTGAGTCCTGCTTGCCGAGGAAGCGCTCAACCTGCCGCTGACAGGCATAGGTGATCGGGTCAATGCCGACGCCGTACCAAGGGGCGAACTCGAATGTCCGGAGCCTGGTGGTGTTCCGTCCGAATCTCACTTCAGTGCAGCTCGGAGGCATTGCTGCCGCGGTGATGACGATCCTCCCCTCAGCATCGCGCTCATGCTCTATCTGAGGAATTGTCAGATCCGTCTTGAAGAAGGTCTTACGCTTGCCCATTCAGCGCATCCGCCAGGTCATTGAGTTCGTCGTCGTACGCCAGCACAGCCTCGTCAGCCAATTCATTGACCAGATGCAGGTACACCATCGTGGTCTGCACTGAGGCGTGGCCCAACTGCTGCTTCAGAAACACCAGGGGTTCGATTCGGCTTCGGTCGCGGACCCGCTGGAGCGAGACGAGGGTGTGAGTCGCGTACGTATGGCGCAGAAGGTGAGCCCACACGCGAACGCCGGCCTTCCTGCCGATCTCCTTGATAATACGATTCAGACTTTTTCCATCGTCCGTAAACCGCTCGCCGAACTGATTGAGGAACAGCGCCTTTTGCGGCGCCCCGCTTAGCGAGGAGCGCAGGCCGCGCTCATGGATTGCGTAGTGGTTCAGGTCCTTCATCAGCCGCCGGCCGATGTAGATTGAGCGCGGCTTGTTGCCTTTGGTCTGCATCCCTTGGCCATCCTCAGGATCAAGGTGGACACGGATGTTGCGCTCTGGCCGTCCGGCAAGGTCTGGATCGAAGACATAGGCGCGCGGGAAGGAGGCCAGTTCCTCCCGGCGCAGGCCAGAGCCCACGGCAAGCCTAATAATCATGCGATGATGAGGGTTAGCGGCTGCAGTCAATAGGGCATGGACTTGTGTGAGGGTGAGATATTGAGGCAGGTCCTTGCGAGCCCTCGGCATCACATCGCGCACGGCTTTCGTTCCGCCACTTCCATCGGCATGCGCGAGAAAGCCCCCCGTACGCATCGTTCGTCGCGTCTCATAGCCAAAAGGAAGCTGCTTGATCCAGCCCCTCTGCTGTGCGAAGGAATAGAACTCGCACACGTATAAGAGACGGTTCCGTACAGTATTGCGTTGGAGACCCGCAGTTTTGAAGCAGTAGTCTCGATAGGCGGCGAGCAGCGTTTTTTTCTCTCCGCGATCTACGTCGTCCCAACGCAGGTCGTGCGCCTGAAGGAAGCTGAAGTAGTCGTAAAGAGAACGCCCTGTCGGTTCCCAAGAATTACGCGAGCCGATAGCACCGCGGAGCAGGTAGTGGCGCAGGAATTCGTTGGCTTCCGCGCAGCTCTCCATGCTGTCCCATAGGAGGATTGGGAAGCCGGGGTAGGGCCGCCCGCCCATAACAAGATCCTCAGTCGATGCGACAAGACGCATCAGAGCTGCTTGGCCTTCAACACTGCTACGGCGCGCTTGAAGTCGAGCCGCATCAGGTGCATTACCAGATCGACCGCACCTCCACCGCCTCGGTTCGCACGTGTATCTAGGAACCGGGGTCCCGTGCACAGGATTTCGTAGTCCACGCCGTCCACGTTCGCGTGCCAGCGAGTTGTGCCATGGCTCTGCCGTGGTCTAAATTGCCCATCCTGCTTGGCGTATTCAGCAACTGCACGAAGGACCACGACCGCCTCCAGTCTTCGCCAGCGCGCGAGAGTGAAGTTATCCACAACCCTCCGACCCATTTTTCCCTCCCCCGCGCCCCCACCGGCTACTCGTCTTGGAAAGACTAGTAAAATTCCTAACAGATACAAGGTTCCAGAACAACGCCAGACGCGACAATTTGAAGAAGGCATGGCGACAGCTATACGGCTATCGACACGGCATCATGATCGTCAATGCTTTCTACGAAAATGTCGCACGGCATCGGATGGAGCAGCGAGAGCTGGCACCTGGCGAGCAGCAAGAGAGCGTGGTTTTGGAGTTCAGGCCCGAGCCGCAGCAGGACATGTTGGTGGCGTGTCTATGGTCGATCAGCAAAGGAGGAGAGGGCGAGGCCGATCTCTATTCCTTCGCTGCCATTACCGACGAGCCGCCCGCTGAGGTGTCGGCCGCAGGGCATGATCGTTGTATCGTGCCAGTCAAGCCCGAGCATGTGGAAGCCTGGTTGAATCCCGACGCGAAGAACTTGGCCGCGCTCGATGCAATCCTGGACGACCGGAACCAGCCCTACTACGAGCACCGGTTGGCAGCGTAGGGAACGAAGAATCCCGATTCCATGTCGTAGAATCGCTCACCTCCTGGCAACTCAGGGTCATTGATGCGTGTTGGCCGACCGATACCTGCTCCTCCTCAGCCCCTCTGCGATTACTGCGGCGGGAAGGCGGTTCTTGCCCGCGTGGGAGAAGAGGCATACCCGTATTTGGAGGACCACGGGCCTGTGTGGATCTGCTCCCCGTGCCAGGCGTGGATCGGCGTGCGTGCGCGAAGCAAGCAACACACCCCGCTTGGAAGATTGGCCGACGCGGCATTGCGCGAAAAGAAGAGCCGACTGCACGATGCCCTCGATCCGTTGGTCACTGCGAAGATGCGGCGCGACGGTGTCAATGCCTTTGAGGCGAGGGGCAAGGCAATGAAGTGGCTGATTGCATCGCTCCGCATTCCAGTCGACAGTCCCAGCATCCATGCCCTTTCGCTTGAGCAGTGCGAACAGGCCATCCAATGCATCGCCGAGTTCCAGGCCTCACGTGGGCGAGAGCCTTCGGGTTCCTGATGAGGGCAACGAGGATACTGTTAGCAGAAATTCCTGCTCGCGGTGTCCAGGGATCCAAGCATGGGCGACAAGTCGACAAAGCGTTGCGCGATCAGGTGCCGCACCTCGCCTTCGCATTGCCACTGGCCATAGACACCGAGTAGGGAGGCCGTCAATACCTCGCGTCGGTACTTCTCCATCACGGACGGCCAGACGATGACGCTGACGGTACCGGTCTCGTCCTCCAATGACAAGAAGACCACGCCATTCGCCGTGCTCGGCCGCTGCCGTACGGTCACGATTCCGCAGCCACGGGCAATCTGCCGCGTCGCGTAGGTGGCAAGCACGTCGGCGGGCACAAAGCGCAATGCAGCAAGCTTGTGGCGGAGCAGGGCAAGCGGGTGGCGGTTCAGCGTGAGGCCGAGCGAGCGATAGTCGCTGACGATCTCCTCGCCTTCCGTTGGCTGTGAGAGTTCGGGCATTGGCTCGTCCAGATCCGCGGGCCGCAGCAGATCCTTGTCAGGTACCGCTGCAGCCGCCTGCCACATCGCCTGGCGTCGACTACCCGTAAGGCCAATCAACGCATTGCCAGCGGCCAGTACATTGACATCGTGCCGGTCTAGCGACGCTCTGCGAGCAAGAACCTTGACGGAGGCGAAGGGCCGGAGTGCGCGTGCCGTTTCGATGCGTTCGGCCGCTTCGCGGCGCATGCCCCTCAGCTGCGAGAGGCCCAGGCGTACAGCCAGCACCGAGCCTTCATGACTTTCCAGGCTGGCGTCCCAGCCACTCACTGTCACATCAACAGGAAGAACCGTGACGCCATGGCGCTTGGCGTCCTGCACCAGCTGGGATGGCGTGTAGAAGCCCATCGGCTGGCTATTCAGCATGGCGCAGAGGAAGGCGTCAGGCTCGTGGCACTTGAGCCACGCACTCGCGTAGACGAGAAGTGCGAAGCTTGCTGCATGGCTTTCCGGAAAGCCGTACTCGCCGAAGCCCTGGATCTGCCGGAAGATGCTCTCCGCGAACTCCAGATCGTAGCCGCGCTCGAGCATGCCCGTCACGATGCGTTCGTGGTATCGCTCCAACCCACCTTTTCGCTTCCAGGCGGCCATGGCGCGACGCAGTTGATCCGCTTCCCCAGCTGAGAAGCCTGCCGCCAGCATGGCTACCTGCATCACCTGTTCCTGAAAGATCGGTACACCCAGCGTGCGGGACAGGGCTTGCTCCATCTCCGGGCTCGGATAGCTGACCGGCTCCAAGCCCTGCCGGCGACGCAGGTAGGGATGCACCATGCCACCCTGAACCGGGCCCGGCCGAACGATCGCCACTTCGATGACGAGGTCATAGAAGGTGCGCGGCTTCAAGCGGGGCAGCATCGACATCTGGGCGCGCGACTCAATCTGGAACACGCCCACCGTATCCGCCCGCGAAATCATCTCGTAGGTCTTCGGATCTTCCGCTGGAATGTCCTGCAGCTCAAAGGCTTCTCCGCGTTGTTGCGTCACCAGATCCAGGGCTCGCCGGATCGCAGACAGCATGCCGAGCGCGAGGACATCAACCTTGAGCAACCCCAAGGCGTCAAGGTCGTCCTTGTCCCACTGGATCACGCTGCGATCGGCCATGGCCGCGTTCTCGATTGGCACCAGCCTGGAAAGCTTGCCACGCGCGAGCACAAAACCTCCTGTGTGCTGGGAGAGATGCCGCGGGAAGCCAAGCAGCGACACGGCCATGTGTGCCCAGCGTTGGGACAATGCCGCTTCCGTATCCACGCCGCTTTCGCCAAAACGCTTAAGGAGATCCGCTTTGCTGTCGAACCAATGGTGAGATTTCGCGACCAGGTCGACGATCGCGGGATCCACACCTAATGCCTTGCCTGTGTCGCGCAGCGCGCTGCGAGGCCGGTAGGTGGTCACCGCGGCAGCCAGTGCCGCGCGGTCCCTCCCGTACTTGCGATACAGGTACTGGATCACCTCCTCGCGGCGCTGATGCTCGAAGTCGACGTCGATATCGGGCGGCTCGGCGCGCTCTTTTGAAATGAACCGCTCGAACAGCAGGTTGCCGCGTGCCGGGTCAACTTCGGTAATGCCGAGACAGTAGCAGACGGCGGAATTGGCTGCGGACCCGCGACCCTGGCAGAGAATGCCGTTGGAGCGGGCGAACCGCACGATGTCGTAGACCGTCAGGAAATAGGGTTCATACGACATGTCGCGGATCAGTGCGAATTCATGTTCGAGTTGCTGCTGGACGGCAAGGGGGATGCCGTCCGGATAGCGACGGTGCGCGCCGACATAGGCTTCGCCCCGCAGATAGTCGGACGGCGTGACGCCATCCGGCACCACTTCTTCGGGATACTCGTAACGGAGCTCGTCCAGCGAAAATTGACACAGGTTTGCAATGTGGACCGACTCCGTCAGGTAGCGGTGCGGGTAAATGTTGGCGAGTCGCAAGCGGGAGCGCAGGTGCTGCTCGGCGTTAGGCAGGAGGTCATACCCACATTCGGGAACCGGGCGATGCACACGGATGGCAGTCAGCACGTCATGCATCGGCTTGCGCGAGCGTACGTGCATGGTGACGTTGCCAGTGGCGACGATGCGCAGGTGATGTCGCGCCGCGGCCGCTTCGACCGTGCCGCGGTGGATATCGTCCATCGGCTTGTAGAGCAGGCTCAATCCCATCCACGCCCTGCCAGCAAAAGTCGCGCTCACCCATGCCGATTGCGCCTCCAGCTTCTCGGCCGCCACGCCATAGTCCGGCGTGAACACGATCAAGCAATCTGGCAGCCCCTTCAGATGCTCGGACGGCGCTTCGGGCGCGGCCAAGTCGCGTGGGGTCAGCACATAGGAACCCTTGGCGGCGCGCATGCGCGCGAGCGTGATCAGTTCGCACAAGTTGCCATAACCTTCGCGGTTACGGGCAAGCGCAAGGAATGAGAGCGCGGGAGAGCCGTCGGCGTTCTGCAGCCGGAACCAGGCGCCAATTACAAGGCGAAGGCCGGCATTCCTGGCCTCTGTGTGGGCACGAACGATGCCCGCTAGCGAGCACTCGTCCGTGATGGCGAGCGCGTGGTAGCCCAACTGAGCGGCGCGCTCAGCGAGCTCTTCCGGCCGTGAGGCGCCGGCGAGGAAGGAGAAGTTGGAGCGGCAGTGCAGTTCCGCGTAGGCGGGCAGACCTGCCTTGGCGTTGATGTCCATGGTTTTCAGCCGAAGAGGCCATGCAGATACCACCGAGCCTCATCGCCTTCTCGGCTGCCCATGCGTTCCTGAAAGATCCAGTAGCAGGTGTGGTCCTTCGCCTCCGCAACGAAATAGTCGCGTGTCACCAGCTGGCCGCCCCACCAGCCCGACTCGATGCGCTCAGGCGGTGAGACGATACGCAGTGGCGATCCGTAGAAGGGACGGTGGTCGCGTTCAATCAGCGGCACCGGCTTGCCGAGCAGCCAAACAGGACGTGGCAGGCCTGCGGGCAACGTTGCGCTGGGCGGCTTGTCAGTGGCAGACTGCCAGCTGTTGGCGACTTCCGGGCGGTAGTCTGCACGCAAGCACGGTTGGCGGACATTGTCAGCGCCGAGGCGTGCCACCAGCAACTCAAGCAGGCGTGCATGGTCCGCCGGCGTGCCGCCCGGTTCTGGAAACAATGAATCGCTGGGGGGTGCCACCGGCTCGGTCTCGATGGCAGACACCGCGACGGCAATCATCGGCGCCTCGACAGTCAGCCGCGTCAGACGCTCTTTGAGCAGGCGAACCAAATGCTCTTCATGCCAGTTGGGCTCGGCCAGCGCAATCTCAATCTTCGTTGGTGCGATGGCAGCGGGGCCGCGCTCGTGGCGCAGTTCGACCGCAAACCGCTTGATGGCCAGGTGCCGGGCGGTTAGCCAGCCGACCATCTGTACCAGCAAGCCGCGAGTGTAGGCAAGGGCGGACTCAGCGTTGTCCATCCTATCCGGAAGATCCACCGCGGCGTCAAACGATGGGGGAGCTTCGACCCATTCGAAGACTTCAGGTGCTTCCCCATGGGCGCGATCCAACGCCTCAAGGATGGCGGCGCCGCATCGGCGCTGCAGGCCTGCGCGCGGCAGCCGGCGCAGGTCTCCTAGCGTCCGACAGCCGAGTCCGTCCAGCCACTCATCAAACGGCCGCGCCGCCGGCAGGATCGCAACGGGGATGCCGACCAGCGCTCGCACCAATGTGGGCATACTTAATGCCGTTCCGCCACCAGAGCGCGCAAGTAGCCAAGCGCCTTCGGCGGTTGGTGCGCATCCCGCGACAGGACTGAACCCCATTGCCCTGACGGCCGCCAGCATCCGTTGCCGCAGCTTGCGGACGCCGCCGAATAGTCGCAGCGTGGTGCTGATGTCGACAAGCACCGCCGCCTCCTCGGACGCAGCGACATTGGGCGAGAACTGCAGCATCGCCATCATGACACGCTCGAGCGCCGCCAGTTCTGCGCAACCATCGCGGTCAAAGAGAATGGTCTGCGGTGCGATCGTCTGTACGCCACCGCGGCGCATTGCCGGCTTCACGCCGGCCGCAATGGCCAGCGGCGACGCCATATGCACGCGCTCCCTGTCCAGGACAGCAACCGCTAGCTCAGTGGACCAGTTCGGTCGGAATACTTCGAGGGGCAGGGACGACAGGCGCAGGCAGATCCACAGGCGCAGCATGGCGATACAACAGAATGGGGGAGGGCTGCAGCGCTATGTGGAGCGGCGATTCCTGCTGCGGGCCTCGACGCTTAACGAACTGCACACGAATTCCGTCCGATGCGGGCTCCAATGTCAGGCGCAGCGGCGCCGGCGAGGCATCGCGTGCACAGGCCGTCGGACGAACCACGAAGAAAAGGACATCGGAGGCTTGGGCGGCAAGATGCAGACGCCGAAGCGCATCGTTACGCAGGTGCGACTGCCAAAAGACGAGCGCTCCGCAGGTCCCGGCGCGCAAGATCTGCTCCGCGGCCCACAGGGCGTCAGCGGTGTGCCGGGTTTCGATCCAGAGAGTCTGCGCGGACGGGACGCCCCAGTTGGCGAGCGCCAACGCTTGAGGCGCGTGCGGCGGTGCCAGAAGCGCGACAGGGCGGTTCGAGCGCGCGACGAGAGCAGGGCGTAGCAAGCGCAACTCGCCGATACCCGGCTGGCGCTGCAGCAACTCCGTCAGGCAACCGATCGGCCAGCCGCCGCCCGGAAGCTCCTTGTCGAGCGACGGATACCCGGTTGGAACGGTGCGTGCGTTGCCCCGAGCAAGCTGCGAGGCAAGCCAAAGTGACGGATGAATGGATTCTGGGGCGACGGTTAGCATGGCGAGCTCCTGCCCCCAGTGTACTGTATATTTATACAGTATTCACCTGCATTATCCGTCACATGAGCGGTTCCATCGCGCGATCGCTGCCACCAGCGGCCAACCAGCCCTGTTGCGAAAATCGCATCAGGGCTCGTATAATTTGGGTGTTGCAGGCAAGCGCGGAGCTTGTAGAGGTCGTCGAAAGACGGCAGCCCGTTTTGGGTGGGATCCTCGAATCCGGGGCCTGCAACCGTCTTTTCTCAGTCGTCGCGCACCGCGGCGATCACACGCCGACGCTCCCCATCTTCTGCGTCGCCGCACCAAAACTTCAAGCCGTAGCCGTCCACCTGTCCATTGCGCCGATACAGGTTGCGTGCGAGCATGCGCAGGTATCGGTCTTCCGTCTCCCCATACTGATTTCTGTGGACTGCGTAGAACGCGCTCGTCGCCACGGCGTCGGCGACCTGCAGGCCTGCCAACTGGTCGTGATTCACTGCGCGCACGCCATCAAGGTCGAGGCTGTCCCAATGGATGCGGCAGTCTTCCCGGCCCTGCAGTCGCACAAGGTAATGATGGAGGTCGGCATAGGACATCGCCGATCGGTTCGAGAAAATCAGTTCGGCCTTACCATCACCCTCACCAGGGCGCGCGGTATCCCTGCACAGCCAGCTCACGCGTTCCAGCAAAAGGCGGATCGTGTAGCGGTATAAGGAAAACGCCTCCTGCTGAAAAACCTCCGGGTCGGCGATTGAGGGCTTGTGGACCAGCACATGCACGTGCCGCAGTGGCGCCTCCCCAATCATGCGCGCCAGAGGCACCCGGTGCTCATGCCGCAGGTTGCGAAAATGCAGGGGCGATTTAGCAGGCTTCCTCAGTAGCTCCCTAGCGTTCTTGACGAGTTGCACCATTGCTAGGTCGTTCACAGTGCGAACTACCGTGGCGGACTGGACGAACCACCTCGAACTACCTTGCTCGTTGGGAAGGAACACAAATCCTTCGTCGCCCGACTCGTCGATATAGACGCGAAAGCTGGAGGTCATGCGTGATGCGTTGGTTATATGAGGGTGCCATTATGAGGCACACCAAAGGGCCGGGCTTCAAAATGATCTCGCTATGGACGCTACTTGGCCGGACGGACGTGCCCTATCCGTTGTCGGAAATGGCGGCAGGCGTCTGTAGTGGGCGCCCCGTCACGCCGATCACGATCTGCAACGCGCTGCTGGCGATCAGGGCGAACCGACACTTGTCGATGTCGAAGTCCTTGGTGTCCACGCTGAACAAGGGGTCGGCCATCGGCCTTGTGTGGGCTCATAAATCTGGAAGAATGCGTGGCAGGAGTTTTACTGGCTTGCCCTTCTGGGACTTCTCGAGGGGCGACCAATCTTCTGTTCCTGGGCTGCCACTTCTTATGGCAGAAACGTTCCCCTTCGGACCAGAAAGTCTTTGCA
The DNA here is from genome assembly GCF_008801925.2 of Cupriavidus basilensis. Classification (NCBI taxonomy): domain Bacteria; kingdom Pseudomonadati; phylum Pseudomonadota; class Betaproteobacteria; order Burkholderiales; family Burkholderiaceae; genus Cupriavidus; species Cupriavidus basilensis. The sequence goes on from NZ_CP062805.1 coordinate 326,233, forward strand.
ACGGTAGTTGAACGATTGAGCAGTTCCTCCAGCCGCAGCCCTTCCACCACGGTGGTATGGTCTTCGCTGCAGCAGCTCATGGCACAACCTCGCACGGCCTTGCCCTCGATGCAGCCACTCCTCCAGGCGAGTGCCTGGTCGGAGGTCGCGGCGACCGGCGTCGAAGTCGGCGCGCCAGGCTCGTGCGTTTAGAGTGACAGCCAGCGGCTAGAGGCCTTTTGTCGCGGCCTCACGATGAACTTGCGGCCGGCGCTGTCACAATCGCTAACTAATTTGATAGCTTACTTCACGACCTCGAAGCTACGAGCCTCTCTCTGATATAAATGCTAATAATTTCAGTAAGTTAGAAGAAGCGCTTCTATTTGCTGGTCATTTGATAGCGCGTACCGCAGGCCTCCATTTATGGAAAGAAGCCAGGAAGAGGTCCACGCTGCGCTGTTATGTGCGTGCTGTGCCCGGTCGCACTGAATGATTTAACATAAATCTTTTTATGCGAACTACTGGTGTAGCGGCAAAGTTGTAATGTCCGGTTCGGGGGTGCGGATGAATTCTTGGACTACTTGGAGGTAGTTCATGTATTCGTACGAGGATCGCATCAGGGCGGTCAAGCTGTATTTAAAGTATGGAGGAAAGACGGCAACGGTCGTTCGTGAGCTGGGCTATCCGTCGGGTAAGAACCTGAAGCGGTGGGTCAACCTTTACCAGGCACTGGGGGACCTGCCCGAGCACCGCCGTCCAAGGCATCGATACACGCTGGAGCAAAAAAGCGTGGCGGTGGATCACTACTTCGGTCATGGCTGCTCTCTAGTTGGTACCCGCAGAGCCCTCGGGTATCCCAGCACCGAAATGCTGGCCCGCTGGATTGAGGAGCTGCGCCCTGGCTCGCGTCGCATGGTCACGAGCACAAACACCAGTGCGCCGTTTGCGTCCGAGCAGAGACGTCAGGCAGTCACTGACCTTTGCGCCCGCCGGGGCTCAGCGGAGGAAGTAGCGAAAAAGGTTGGAGTAAGCCGACCGATGCTGTACAAGTGGAAAGATCAACTGCTCGGAGACGAGGCATATCGATCTATGCGCAAACGTAAATTGGCCTCGCCTGAAGACGAGCATGCAGCGTTGCTGGAAAGAATCGCGCAGCTCGAACAGCAGGTACGCCAGCTGCAACTTGAGCGCGACATCCTGGCGCAGGCGGGCGATCTAATAAAAAAAGACCAAGGCATCAACTCCCTGACCCTGACAAACAGGGAGAAGACACAGGTGGTTGATGCCTTGAAAGCTACGTATCCGTTGCCTGAGCTTCTTCGCGTCGTCGGGCTTGCGCGCAGTAGCTACTTCTATCACAAGACAGGCTTGAGGCTGCGCGATAAGTACGGCGATGTACGTAAGGCCATGGTCGAGATCTTTGACAGCAACCATCGCTGCTATGGGTACCGTCGTATCCACGCGATGCTGCGTCAGCGAGATATTCGGATCTCCGAAAAGGTCGTGCGCAAATTGATGGCGGAGGAGCAGCTTACTGTCCGTCGGCCTCGTCGTCGGTACAGTTCCTACAGCGGGGAGATTGGCGCTGCCCCCGAGAACCTGATTGCTAGGGATTTCCATTCGCAGGCGCCAAATCAAAAATGGCTGACAGACATCACCGAATTCCAGCTTCCAGCTGGCAAGGTGTATCTATCGCCCATGATCGATTGCTTTGACGGCAAGGTTGTAAGTTGGTCTATCGGCACGAGGCCTGACGCACAATTGGTCAATAGCATGCTCGACGGCGCCATCACCACGCTCACCGATGGCGACAGCCCCGTAGTACACAGTGATAGGGGCTCGCACTATCGTTGGCCGGGATGGCTGCAGCGCATCAAGGCGGCTGGTCTCATCCGTTCCATGTCGCGAAAGGGCTGCTCACCTGACAACGCAGCCTGCGAAGGCTTCTTCGGTCGCCTGAAAAATGAGATGTACTACTGTCGCAACTGGGCTGGCACGACGGTAGAAGGATTCATGCACGAGCTAAACTCTTACATCCAGTGGTACAACGAGCGGCGCATCAAATTGTCGCTGCGCGGCATGAGTCCGGTCGAATACCGGCGCCACCTTGGAATCGCAACTTAACTCAGTCCAAGAATTCATCCGCACCCCCGACCCGGACATTTCAACTTAGCTTTGACAACTGGTATGTTTTGAAGTGTTGCGCTGTGGCGGCGGTCGGCCACAGTAGTTCAAGGCTTTCCAGGCGATTCTGCGCAACAGATGCGGCGACTACCATCGCGCAACAGCGGGCCATTGGCTTTTTCCTCTGCAAGCCGTCTTTTGACCTTGAAAACCGCTGCATCGGCTCTTGCCAAGGGTCACGCAACACCATCCCGACCCACCAAGAATGCGTCATATGCCGTATAAATCACTTATGGCAGGATGTAGCATGGCGCCCAGGCCGCTTTCGCCGGGATAATTTGACTGGCATTACCTATGCCAGAACAGCCAGGCGAGCGCTGACGAGCCGGTTAAGGCTGACGCCTTGCTCCGCCGCCTGCGTCGCCAAGGAACGATGCAACTCCGGCGGGATGCGAAGCGATAGGACGCCGCTATATTGCTTGTCCGCCAGCGGAACGGGGACTTCTTCGCCGCCGGACTTCATGTCGGCAACGGCTTCCGCCACGACCTGCCGGATACCGGCCAAGGCGTCTTCAGGCGTGGAGGCGAGCCAAGACAATGACGGGAACTCTGCGCATAGCCCGACGTGCTCCTGGTCCTCGGTCGACCAGGTTACTCGGTACGTATAGTGGTCAGTTGGCATTTTTTCCCTCGTGCAGCTTCTCAATCGCCTTCAGCACTTGGTTGGCTTTCCCCTTGTCATTCTGAATGTTCACACGTGGGTCGCCCGGCCAAGGTGTTTTAAACACTGCATGGCTAGTGCCCGATTGCCTGGCGGTACCGAAATATTCTTCGCACACCTTCATGAGGTTCGAAAACCGCACATTGGCTGGCAGGCTCCTGGCGCATCTGCGCCAAGATCTTACGGGTGTCTGTCATGACAGCGTGGTATCAATAGTGCAACCATTTGAAAATCAAAGTGCGCGAACGGCTCAGAACGCCTTACCCGGCAAAACCCAGTCGAGCCGTGCGCGCCGGCCGCGCGGGGCGGTTGAAAGGCGGGTGTTTAACACCGAAGCGAGAACCGCTTGCCTCAAGTGCAGAGGCTCACGCAGCGCCCGGCTCTGCTATACGACCACCCAAGGACCCGAGCTGGAGATGCCGATCGCCGTTAGCGCCGCCGACGGGGTCGCGCCGGCGGTTTGCTTTCGTCGGCCCCCGTTGCGTTCGCGCTCGCTTCGTCCGGTTGCTGACTCCCAACGGCGGACGTCTCCGCGCCCTTGGCCTCCAAGTGAGCACGCAACGCTCTCAGCTCGGCCTGTGCCTCAGCGGCCAGGCTGACCGCTTCGATTAGCTTGTCCCGCGTGGACTGATGCGCGGCGTGCACCTCTGTCAGTTCCTGGCGTGCTTGCCCTTCCCGCGTCTCGGCGCTACTCAAGCGCGCTTCAGCGCGTTGGCGAGCCGCCTCTTCTGCCGCGCGCTGGGCTTCGGCAACGGCCGCGGCCTTCTCGGCCGCGGCGCGCAAAGCCTGCTCGCTCCCCCATTGACCCCGTACCGCGACCACTTCGTCCTCCAGGCGAGACACTGCTTCCAGGCGCAGTTCCGCTTGTGCCAGCGCGCGCCGTACGCGTGCCAACTCCTCCTGTTGGCGTGCCGCCCCTTGCTGCAGACGCTCAATTTCGTCGGCCTGCTCGTTCGCCCTGCCCGCGACGGTATCGCGATCGGTCGTCACTTCCAAGAGCTGCTGCGCCAGGTCGTCTCGCTCCTTTTCAAGCGCTTCGCCGTTCGCTGCCATCGCGGCGAGCTCATTCATCGCCTGCGCCAGGGCGGCCTCCGCTTCGGCGGCCGCTTCCTCGGCGACTTTGGACAACTCGGCGCCCAGCGCGGCAAGGAGGCGTGAATTCGGTTCGCTGAGCTTGCGTGGTGGCCGCTTCTGCTGCTGTTCCTGCCAGGTCGACCAGTACCGATGAATCGTGTTCATGCTGCCGCTGCCCAACCGCTCGCGCACCGCGGTCAGCGTTGGCTTTAGCTGTTGGGCGACCAGCGCCTCGGCAACCGCGGCCACTTGCTCGTAGGTGATGCCCGGACGTGCCATTTCGTATTGCTCGTGCTCCGTTGATATCGTATTGAAAATAATACGATACGATACGAAAAACAAGTACGAAACGACGGTGAAGGGGGAAACGGGTGCATGGCCCCGGCAGACGCCGCCGAGCCGCTCGGCCGCCGAACAGGCTGGGTGGAAAGGCCGCGAGCGGCCAAGGGTCTACCTCGAGACTGGTAGGCGCCCCGTCGCAAGGGGCCGCAACGACCCGAGGTACTCGATTTCCGGCGGAATGGATGCGGAATCGAAAGCGCGAAATCTAGCGCCAACCGTTCGGGCGTCGCTCCTTGACTTCGCGTTGGTGCCGATAGAGTGAAAGCATCCCTTCGACAACGATGCCAATGCTCTCCCACCAAACGCAGCTCCCCCTGTTCCCGACCTCGTCGGGCCGCGTCCATCCCGCCAGCGCGTCGGCGCTACTGCTACTTGCCTGTTCCGGCACGAAGCTCGACCGGCAGGCGCGTGCCATTGACCTCTACCAAGGCGTGATGTACGACTCCTATCGGGCGCACCTGCGACGGGAGGCTAGACCGAATGTCCTGATCCTCTCCGCACGTCACGGCTTCCTGGATCCGCACGCGGTGATCGATCCCTACGACCAGCGCATGACCGCGCAGCGTGCCGACGCGATGTTGGCCGATCTGCCGGCATTCGCGGGATCGGCGAACTGGCCAGCCCAGGTCGGCAAGGTGTTGCTGGCCGGCGGCAAGGAGTACCGCCGTGTCATGCGCGCCGCGCTCGCTCGCCAATACAACACCACGCTGCCGGCCTTTCAGGAAACGACCGGCGGCATCGGCATGCAACGCTCACAACTCGGCGCGTTTCTCGACGGTCTTGCGCCGAGGTTCAACGAGCCGATGGGCCATCACCCCAATGGCACGCCGCTCTACCGGCGCTACGGCTGGATCGAAGCCGGTGCCGTGACTGGCCTGATCTACCGGGCGGCCCCTTACCTGCCCGCCGTCAAGGCCCGTGTGCTTGCCTTGTTCCAAGGCCCATCCGGACCGACCGCCGACGCGGAGGTCGAGGAAATCATCCGCGGTCGCACCAGCATTGGCCCTCGCTGGGTCGGCGTGGCGGATCTTCACCCGCTGCAGGAGGCCGCGTGAGCGAATTCGAAAAAGCGCTGCACCAGGAGGCGAAGGCGCTCAGCGAGAATCTCGATGGCACAGCTGGCCAGCTATTGGCCCTCACGCACGCCGGCTACAAGGCGTGGGCCAAGGAAGGCAATCTGCATTTCCCGGAGCCAAAGCGCTACGCCCTGCTCCACGAGATCCTGCGCTACTGCGCCTACGGGAGTTTGCTCGAGTGCAATCCGACGCAATGGGATAGCCTGCGGGAGATTGCCGAGATGCTGGATGGGCGGTACCCACGTTATGCGTGCACGCGAGCGCGTCTGCGTGCGCGCCGCAACCGCTATGGCAGACCGTGCGTCTAACGTGCCAACGGTGCGTGCCCTGCCACAGCTGCCAGCGATATCCGCCTCGTCCGAGGCGGGCGATAGCCGCCATGTCGGACTGCCCTATCCAACCACGTCCGCCGGATTGACGCTCTCCGCGCGCAGTCGTACGCTGCCAGCTAGCGGCTGGATGTGAAGCTCGATATTCTCTCGACGAGCTCTGGCCCAGCCGGCACAAATCGCGGCTTCTAGCGTGGGGAACAACTGACGCGGCTCCGGTGTGCCGTCTATTTGTAGCGCCCACTGATGTTCGGCCGGCACGACGCTAATACTGTTTGCAGGCATCAGAAGCTCCAAAGATCGCCGCAGGCCATGCCGCGACGCCAGATGCCACCCCGTGGGGGAAGCGTATCACCCCTTGATCGAGCGTGGATCGTTGCCGAAAGAGTTGCGCTCGCGGAGCTGACCGTCCCGACCATGGATCAGCAGTTCGACCTTGTCTTGGTTGGCCTTTTCTGTCCCGGCGGCAATGGCCTCTTCCTCGCTAGGGAAGTGTGACCGCCGTCCGTGCCCTCGAATGCGACCGCCCCAACGAGCGCTTCTTCGCCGATTTTCCCCGCACGCATGGGCGGCCGCCCACGCCGCAGCCGGGGAAAAGCCGCCCACAGGATCGGCACTGAATCGGATGGCCCAGCAAGGCATAAGGCGCGTCAGCATGCCAAGCGAATGGCATTTCCGTACCGGTCGAAGACCGCACCCGGGCATGACGCCCGTCCTGATCGGCGTCTCTAGCCTTCCAGCCAGGCATGCTGATCCCTGGCCGCATCGCCGATCTTGGCCGCATGAGCCGCTGCCTGTTCGAGCCAAGGCGCATGCGCCTTGGGTACGACCAGCATCGTCAAACCCAGGCCGTCCAGCACACGCAGGGCGTGCTCGAGATTGACGCCCTTGCCGTTCTCCAGCTTGGACAGCATGCCGATCGAGACAGCGCAATGCCTTGCCGCCTGGTCAATCGGCATCCCCTCCCCTGCCCGCGTGGCTCGAATGCGCTCGCCCAGTTGGTGAATGGCGCGAATTGTCGCGCGCGAAGGCGGCGTCGGATCAGGTAGTGGTCGCGGCATGGAGGCCCGTCCCGTGAAGAAGAGAGGTCAGCGTGGAAGCTGCTCGTCACGATTGTTTCATGAACGTGAAATTATACTCCACAACGCTGTGGCGGCCCTCTATGCCGAAGGAAACTGGCCAGCCCCGCCCGACAAACTCGTGGCGTTAGCCCATGCAGGTCTGAAGGTGTGGGCGAAGGTCGGCAATCTCCAGTTTCCGCCCGAATAGCGGTATGCGCTGTTACAGGAAATCATGCGCTACTGCGCCTGGGAATGCCTGCTCGCGTGCTGCTTCACGCAGGAGCTCCGCTTGGAGCGGATCGCGGACATGCTGGATGCCACCTATCCACGCTATGCCTGCACCCGCGCAAAACTTGCCGCGCGCCGCAACTGCTATGGCAGGCCGCGGTTCCGAACCCTCTCTTGGAAGCAATACACGCCGCGAAGCGGCGGCACGAGTGGGAGATGAGATAATTTCAGTATATAACAGCGGGTATGGCGCAAATGGACTCCCTCTGGCTCAGCAACCCGACCCAGGCTTATCGCGACTGGCAGGCGCGTGAGGCGGCCGGCGCAGATCGCCGCCCCTTCTCAGCACGCTCGATCGTCCAACATCAGGCAATGTTCGAGCATTTCCGCCGACACGTGATGACCAGGGGCTCGACCATCGCCTCATTTGGCACCGCCGATGTCGACGCGTTCTGGCAGACGACCGACGGCCGGTCGTACTCCCAGGCTACCCGCATGCGGTATGTGAAGCTGCTGGACCGCCTGTGCCGGCATCTGGTCTTCGCCGGCGTGCGGCAGGACAACCCAGCGGCCGCACTTCTCTTTGCTGAGCGCTGGCCAGACGAAGAACCCACACCCCTGTTCCTTGATGAGGCTGAGGATGCGCGGCTACAGGCCTATCTGCTATCGCCTGCCGAGGATCTGGCCGGCTTGCGCAGCCGCGCGATCGTCGCGACATTCCTCGCAACGGGTATTACAGCGGGGGAAGCGCGAGCAGCGCGTTTGAGGGATCTGATTCCGGATGCGAGCCCGCCCTATCTTTTTGTGTCGGCGCACGGCGCACGGGACGCGCACACGGTTCACCTCGCCGACTTCGCGATACCTGTATTGCGGACTTGGTGCGCGCGCCGCTCGATCCTCCCCGTCGAGGGCGACCTACTATTCACGCTCACCCCCGATGGTCGACCGATCACCGACATGAGCTTCGGTCGGATCGTGGCCACAGCACTTGCCGCAATGGGGTTCTCCGGTGCAGAGCCAAGCCCCCGCACGTTGCGCAATACCTTCTGCCGGCGCCATCTCCTGGCAGGCAGCTCACGTGATGAGGTCAGCCGCATGTTGGGGCTGGCCAGCCATCGCACTTGTGACCGAATTGCTGCGACACTGCCGGCAGCGGACGAGCCAATGCACCAAGATAGCTCGCCTGACGCGCCAGCAAAGGCCAAATAAGGAAGATCATGGATATTCCACTGGACACTGTGAAGGTCATTTACCGCCGTGCGATCGACCCAAGGGCGAGCGACGGTGAGGGTGCGGCCTGGTGGGCCGCCGTCGCGGAGGAAGTCATTGCCGTCGTCCGTGCCGAGGACACCGTGGCCGCTGCCAGCGTTATCGCATGGTGGCACCACGACTGGCATGCAGTGGGCGACTCCGCGAGAGCGGCAGCTGCACGCATCCGGCGCGCTTCCCGCGCGCTCAGGATCGGCTGATCGAGCAACCCTTGGCGCGCACACGATATCGGGCCCTCCCTCTTGCATACGCGCCTGCTTTTGCTATTCTTCGCCGGTGCGCCACCCTAAATCGCTTACAGGCGCGCATTTTTTTCTAACCAGACACGACTATGGCCACGAAAGCGAAACCCGTAGCAAAGACTGCAACGAAGACCGCAGCAAAGAAAGCTGCTCCGGCAAAGAAGGCCGCTCCGGCCAAGAAGGCTGCCGCAGCCGCCCCGGTCGCCAAGCCTCTGAAGGACACGTTCAACAAGTCGAGCCTACTCGCCCACCTGGTCACCCAGACCGAGCTGGACAAGAAGACCGTTCAGACTGTGCTGTCCCACCTCGAAAACACCATGGTGAGCGCGATCCATAAGAAGGGCGCCGGCGAATTCACCCTGCCGGGTCTGTTCAAAGTGGCGGCCATCCAGGTGCCGGCCACAAAGAAGCGGTTCGGCAAGAACCCGTTCACCGGCCAGGAACAATGGTTTGCGGCCAAGCCGGCCAGCGTCAAGGTCAAGGTGCGTCCGCTGAAGAAGCTGAAGGACGCCGCAGCGTAATCGCGACGATTCCCGCGAACAAAAAAGCCCCGACTCGCGATTTCGGGGCTTTTTTGCATTGGATCCCTACTTAGAAGGGCGAGGGCTGCGGCGTAGCAACTTGCCGCCATGCCAGCCCCGGTTGCCGGCAGGTCCTCGAAAAGCACCTCCGCAAGCGCAACGCATCGATGTCGTACTCAAGGGTTAGCCCGAGGCGATCCTTGTATGAAGTGCGCCGGGCGATTTCATCGCGCCCCATCCCCTTCAGGCATCCATACTGCGTGTAGACGTGATCAGACAACGCAAAGCACTCAGTCAGATTTCGCCATTCCTTCCACACGGGTAGGGCAAAATTTCGGAGGTGCCATCGAAGTCTCGTCGTCGCCATCCGAAAGAGATGGTCGATGACTTCGCGCTCCGTTAGCTTAGCTTGCATCTCGCTCATGCCTGTGCGGTCGTCACGGGGAAGCCAAAGCTCAAACGTCGGGTCGCCCATCACGGTAGCGATCCCGCGATGTGTTCCATGGCCTTTTCTATGCAGTCAGTCCCGGCACGCGGCAAGGGAAGGATCATCCGGCGCGACACCGTTCGTGACGGCCATTGCACGATAGCGCCTGATTTAACGTGTGCCAACGCCAATCGGTCGCATATCCCGGCGCGTTCGCGTAAGCGTCGTCGGTCGACCACAGTCGCTCGCAACGTCGTGCGTTGCCTGGCAGCGGACCTATATTGACCCGCTACACGGTGTTTGAACTGTCGGAAATGCGGCCACTCGAACGGCTAAAAGCGGTTCGCTTGACAGGGGATTCTACCGGCTACAATACGGTCCAGGTAAGCAAATTCGGCGGGGGGAAGAGAATCACTTATGCGGACAAGCTTGTCACCGGACTATCAAATTGACGCCCCGGAAACGCGTGACAGGGTGATGCATTTCCTCAATGGAATCGGGGTTCCTGCCCGATACGAAGACGGCGCAACCGGCTTCTCCGAAGGATGCTGCATCGCGCAGGGTGCGCTACATGTAGATCCTGCGTGCCGGATTTCGACAATTCTGCACGAAGCGGGGCATCTGGCCATTACACCACGGCGCTTCCGATCACTTATGAACGGAAACCTCTATGCAGGTCATCGCGAAATGCTGAAGGTCGTCGATGAGGCAGGTGTGTATCCGGACGATCCCCTCTATCGTGCAGTCATTCAATGCTCGGATCCAGAAGCCACTGCATGGGCTTGGGCAGCGGGTACCGAATTGGGGCTGCCCGGCGAAGAGATTGTTCGAGACGACGAGTACGGTGGTGATGGTGAGGCAATCCGGCTGGCGCTGCAGATGCGCGCCTACATTGGAGTACACGGACTCGCTCACGCCGGCTTTTGCGCGATTCGCGAGCGTAACGGTGTCGCTGCCTGGCCGCGCCTGCATTTCTGGACGCAAGAAGTTGGATTTCCGGAGTACGTCCCAGCTGGAGAGTAAGGGCAAGAGTTGAACTATGAAAACACCAGGCAAACCTTGTGCATCGTGTCCCTGGCGTCGCGCTGCGGGTGCGGGAGACATTCCAAACTTCGATCTCGAGCTGGCCGAAAAGCTGGCTGATACATGCCCTGACCACCGGGGCATGGGGCCGGACTTTGGAGCCAGTATCTTTGCGTGTCATCAATCCCGGCAAGGAGAGGAGTTCGCGTGCGCTGGATGGCTGGCGAAAGTCGGACACCGCCATCCCGCGGTGCGCCTGGCAGTGGTCTCCGGTCGGCTTGATCCAGCAGCACTAGAGCCTGGCGAGGACTGGCCGGAACTGCATGACAACTATCGGGAAGTGCTGGACAAGCTGCGTGCGACGTCGAATTTTGAAGACGAGGCCAAAGGAGATGAGTCGGCAGTCAAGATCGGGGGATCCAACGCCAGCGTTATTCAGCATTGCCGCCCCGTGGGATCGCCTCACTCTTCAACGGGGCAAGCAGCACGCGCGATTGACGGCACGCCTACACGAATGACGATCCAAAGTCGGAAAGTTGTGGCTTCTACAAAATCTTTGGAGAGTCAGTAGCCGTCTCAATACCCAGCGCTAACTGGTGTTGGTGTGCTCAAACGAGCGCTTACGATAGTCTCGCCGTCAACCTGAACTGGTGTTTGCCGTGAGCCGCTCGTCGCGCTTGCCCCTTTTCCTGTCAACCGCGCTGCTTCAGGACAGCCGCGCGATACCGGGAGCGCAGTAGCAGATCCGGCACCGGCGCGAGGACCTCCGCCATGAATTGAAGCTCGACGCAGGAATCGGCACCGTGTTCCCGTACCGCCCGATCAAATGCGGCCTGCGCCGCTTCCAATTGCGTCTTGACGCGGCACACGCTCAGGCGGCGGCAGCTCTGGCTCCTCGAACATCATGAGCCTCAACTGCTGTGCATGCGCGACCCAACCTCCAACAGATGCCAATGGAAGGTCGTAAGGAAGGCATCCACGCGATCAATCTCATTGCTTGGTCCCCGTCTCATCGACGACTACAACCGTGGTGGCCCACAGAAAACGACTTTGTAGTGTTTGCCCCCCTTGTGGAGCAATACGGGCTTACCGTCTTCGACTCCAGTCCTAGATGTCGCTTTCGCTTCTAACTCATCCCCCACATCCAATCCATCGCTCGCACCCATTGCTCTTATCCGTTTCGCGGTACATCGGCTTCGATCGCAGCATCGTCATCGCAAGCGCTCTTCGTTCCACTCTAGAGCCTCTAGTGCTTCCTCCCCTGCCAGCGATGGACTGAGCGTGACTTCTGCTTGCCACATATCGCCGCTGTCCCGGATGAAAATGAAACCGGAGTCGGACAGCATCTGCGCCGCAGCTGATACCTTCTTGCGCTTCAGTTCCTGCGTTTCCACGCACTCTTCGAGTAGCCGCCGCGCATGTGGCCCCATGGCGCGCAATCGCATCGCCGCCGCGTGCGCATCGGCTTCGGTCTCGTAGTGCAGGAGCATCGCTCTTTTCCTATGTTAGAGCGGCAGACCGGCGACCGAGTACAGCCGAACCGCCGAACGTGGGATGCCAAAGCGCTCAATGGAATCCTCAGTCTGGAGTGGCAGTACCATCAGCCGGTGCATGAAAGCGCCCCCGCTGGGATCGACGTGTGCAAACAGCCTCTCCACAAGTTCCCGGTTCTGCAGCGGCTCATCCACGACCACAATATCAGCACCGTTAAAATCGAACATCGGGTAGTGACCTACCGTAGCACCCCGCACCTTGCCTTCGAAATCGACCTCAACCTTCTCACTCATCAGTAGCGTCTGGCTGTCGGCATACGCAACTCGCAAGCCATCTTGTGCACGTGTTTCTTCCGTCCACTGCTTCAACGACAAGGTCTTTCCCGTTCGGCACCGACCAACGATTCCAAGAACCTTCACTGTTCCAAGACAGTCGCTCACAAGAGCTGCCACTATCGCCGGTGTCAGGATGACGTTGTTCAATTTCTTTTCCGTCTCAAACGTTATCGTTGGTCACGAAGTCCAAGAAGAACTCGAACCACAACCCTTCCTGGCCATCCGGCAGGCTCAGCGGATACTGATCCGGCTTCTCAACCACGCGCGCGCGGTAAGCCTGCTCGAATCGCTCCACATCGCTGCGCAGCTCGGCGATGAAAGCATCGAGGGTCTGTGCCATGCTTTGCTTTTCCGTTATTCAGGGTGGAAATCTTGCGAGAGCACGTCATCAACAGCCCAAGGCAACGCTTCCGGGAAGACATCGAGATCCAGGCCGGTCTCATTGCTCGCGATGCTGCGGGCCTTTGACCATACGATGTCGAGCCACGCAGCATCGCTGAACTTACCCCGCAAGCTTGGGGCTTCATTCAGCACGTAGGCAACTTCCTTGCGCTGTGTGCGAATGTTGAACTGCCAACTCTTGCTGCGGCGGGAAGGCTGAAACTGCCACTTCAGCAGGTGCGCCAGCAGCACGGACATGCGGCTTGCCAATTCGCGTTGTTCGCTCTTGCCCACGTCCTCGATCTCGTCTGCAATGTGCCGAACGTCGATGGCCGACAGCTTGCCCCCACGCAGCAGTGCGGCCTGCTCGCCTGCCCAGGCCACCACATCCTTCTCATAGGCCGTACCCATGACGGCTCCATCAAATGTGGCTTAATGCCAGGTGCACACGTGCACCACGTCAAGCGCGCTCGCTTGGCTTCCCGATCGTCTTCCTGGCGTGATTGATGACCGCATCCGGGCAATTACGCCGCCGCGTACTGTCCGGTGCTGCCAGATATGATTTCCAAGTGGACAGGGAAATCGGAAAGGCTTGCCCCTTGTTGACCAACGCCAGCGCTTCCACCTGGGTGATGCCGGCTTGCACGATCAGCGCACGCAGCTCCGCGCCGTTATCCTCTTTGACTTCGTTCATAACTTCGCGCTTAGGTGCACTTGTGCACCAAGAATAGCACACGGCTCTCCCATGCCGCCTTGGAGCCGTCCGAGCTATGAAAGCTGGGCCCCTCACCCATGGTTGCTCCAGTTTTCTGTCAGAAGAAATGGAAAAGCCGGTCCCTTTCGGAACCGGCCATGGATTGAAATAGAGAAGGCGATTACGCCCCGGCAGCAAGCGCCGTGACGTCGATCATGCCATCGGCCTCATCAACCAGCTCCGGCGTCTGGGAGATGAAGAATTCCCGTTCATATCCGCCAACCCGCAACACTTCACGCTTCATCTTCATGAAGGCGCGCTTGCGCTCCGGATCCAGCGGACCGTCCGCTTCATCAGTGAACAGCGTCTGAAAGGACTGCCGCGCGTGTTGCGCCCGATACAGGGCGATACCGCGCGTCAGGCATTCGTTGATCCACACCTTCTGGCCGCCGCTGATCACGGAAAACTCCTTCGAGCTATCGTTATCGGCATCCAGTACCGCAATCGAGAACCCCTCCCGGGCTTCCCCGCTAGCCAGCGTCGTTTGCGTCCGGATCGCGATTGTGAATCGCGGCCCATAGCAGGCGAGCAGCAAGTCATTGACGATGCCGGTAATGGCTGGCCCCGCATCATCGATCGACAACGCGATCACGCCGTCGTTGCCGAGCCCCTTGCCGAGCAGCTTCCACTGCGCGATTTCGTCGGACAGGCGTTGCACCTGCGACTCAAGCCCCGGCAAACCACCAAGCTCCCGCTCGATCCGGTCACGTTCAGTGGCCAGCGCACTTTGACGGCGGATCAATGTTTCGATCTTGCCGTCGGCCGCGCTGACCCCTTCCCGGACGCCCGCAATGTCGCGGTCGAGGTCCGCAATCAGGCCCGTCACATCGGTTACGGCCAGCGTGTCAACCTCTCGTTGCATCACAGCCAGCTGGGATTCAACATCCTGGAGATCCCGGACGAGCCGGTCCTTCCGTTCAGTCTCCTCCTGCGCCAGGGCTGCCAGGTCGCCCCGTGCCTTCCCAAGCGCAGCGGCGGCGGTGTCAAGCAACGGTCTCTGAGCCGCCAGGGCAGTCAGGCGTTGAAGCTGCTGATTGTCTCGCGCGATGTCTCGCTGCAGGGATGCCACCGCTTCACGAGCCGCCGGCAGGCGCTGCAATGCCGCGTCCATTGGCCTCAGGGCTTCCTGCTTATCCCTGTAGCTGGTACGCAGATTGGTCACCACGATAGCCTGGGCTTCGTACTGGCCTTTGGCCTCGCGGGCTTGCGCAAGCAACGGACACTGGCTGTGCATTGGGTGGCCGCTGCAAGGCACGGTATCCATGACATCGGTCTGGGCCTTGAGGGTCCGCGCCAGCTGTGCCGCCACCGAGCCGCGCTGCTCCATCCCGCGCAGCTCACTTACCAGCCCCGCATGCCGCGTCGCAAGCGCTTCGACTTCGGCCAGCTCCCGCTGCCGTTCGGCAAGTTCCGCTTGCCGACGGCCAAGGGCCATCTGCACGCCATCTTGTTGCGCGCCCGCGGCGGTGATCGCCTCGGATTGCGCAAGGGTTGCCTGGCTCGTCGCCAGGGTATGCTCAAGGTCCCGCTGCCGCGCAGTCGCCTTCGCAATCGCCGTGCGATCGTCCATGGCAAGCTGCTGGCCACGTGCCATCAACTCCCGCTTGCGCTGATGCAACTCGCGCAACCGGGCTTCAGTGCCGGCCGATGCCGCCTGCTTGGCAGCCAGCGTGGCGCGTTCCTGCTCCAGCTTGCTGCCACGGTTGAGCCGCTCCGTACGATGCGTCCGCTCAGCAGCAAGGGCCTGGTCGATCTCCTGAATCTCCCTGGTCATCGCTGCCACGGTGTCGCGCTTGCCAGACAGCACAAGTACATCCCGCTGCAGCCCATCCAGAGCACGGCTCAGCGCCTTGGCCACGTCGCCCGCTTTCGCGGACAGCTCGCGCAGGTGATCGATCCCGAGCAGCTCGGCGAGCAGCTTCTTGATCTCGGCGGGCTGGTAGCTTGCCAGCGGCCGCCGGTTCTGCGCGGAAAACACACTGGTGAAGAAGGCTTCGGCCGATCCCAGAACCGAGTCAAGGCAGCGGCCGTACGTGTCGGCCTTGCCATCGGAAACGGTGCCGTCAGACAGTTGCACCGGGCTCCAGTCGCCCGTCGCGCTCTTCTCGAACAGGTAGTACTCCGCCTTGCGGCTCTTGCCCGGGTTGCGAAACGCGAATGCCGACCGGTAAACCTTGCCGCCGTGCTCCCATTCCAGGTCCTTCTCCGCGCGCGGGGCACAGAGGTGGTCCCAGTACGAGAAAGCGTCGGCCGACATCTTCGTTGCGTGGCTCGGCATGAGCGGATACGGATGCAGGTTGTCCATGATCGTGGTCTTGCCGGCGCCGTTGGGGCCGACAATTGCAATCAGGCCAGCCGGCAGATCGGTCAGATCCACCGTAACGCTGTCCCGGTGCATGCCATCGCGGATACCGTGGAAGCCGGCGAGGGTCAGTTTCAATGGGCGCATTCGAGGACCTCCGCGCCAAAGGAGTGGAGATAGTCAGACGGGAGCTCCATGGCGCCGCCATCAAACACCGGCATCTCGGCCGCGGCCGGCACATCCTGCTCCGGCTGGCCCGCGATTGCGCGTTCGACCGAACGCACCGCCGCCGCAAACTGAACTCCGGCCATTTGCAGAAGCGCCTTCCAGTCGTCCAGGCCTGTCATGGCCCTGAGCTCCAATGCGCTCCACTGTCCGGCAAAGCCGTTCGAAAAAGACCAGATAACGTCTTGCAGCTCCTTGGACGGTGCCACGGAGTACCAGGTGTTGCCACCGTCGGTGGCAATCGCCATGACCAGTATGTGATCGCGCTTGGCAATCACTGCGCCGCGGCCGCGGCCGAACGGCTCATACATCATGCATTGCGTGAACTGGTGGTTCTCGCACAACCGCTTGGCCAGATCCGTGCGGGTCATGGCACTTTCCTCAACATGGAGCCACTTCGGACCGGCGTGATAGAGAATCATGTTGCACTCCAGGGTAGGACGGAGCGCGCCCCGGACGGGAAGCACCACGTCTGGGTAGATAGAAAAGAAATGGATACTGCTGGTCGATGCGTCAACGACGCGGGTGAAACCGGGTTTCGACAGCCACTCACGGCTGTCGGAACAGGGCTCGCATGTTCAGAGGGTTAGGCGGGTTGCCCCGCGAACAGGTCATCGGTGAGCCAGTCCATACTTGACTGGTCGGCCAGCGGCGCCGACGCGAGAACCGCCACGGGGTCCGGGCTCGGGTCGGAGCGTTCAACACCGCTTGGTGTCACTTCCGCTCGGGGATGCTCATGCGCACCAGCCTCGCGCAGTTGGGCGAGCACGCCGTCCGCGATCGACTGTGCATCGAGCGTTTCCAGCATGGTCAAACGGTCTACCAACGGGGCAGTGTCAACGCCGGTCAGCTCACCCCAGCGGGAGAGCTTTTCCGGCAGACTGGCCGCCCGGCTGATGCCTTCAGCGCGGCTACGCACGGCCGGCAAGACGCGCGTCTCGATCTTGACCTCGGCGCTTTCTCCGAACAGCGCTAGAACCGCGTCACGGTCGACCAGTTGACGATGCTCCTCGTTGACCGTCCAACGAATGCGCACGAACTTCTCAGCGGCTTCCATGGCAATGTCGGCGAGCCTTGCCATGTCCGGCGGGCCATCGAAGTCCACACACACCGTCGCGCGTGCAGGCGTGGCCACCAACGAGGCCGTGGCATGTCCGGGGGTCACCTGCCACTGCAGGTATCCCTTCTCCCCGATCTCGCCGTAGTGGAATCGCCCGATGGAGCCGGGATATGCCACTACCCTGCCCTCCCGCTCCCATTGCTGAGCGCGGTGGATATGGCCAAGCATGAAGGCGTCACACTCGGCCTCGAACAGCGCGCCAATGGTGAACTCATGGTCGAAGCCGGCCATGGGTACGCCGTGCTCGGTCTGGCAGCCGTTCACCGTGCCGTGCGACACGCCGACCGTGCGCACGCCCCATGACCGCCATTGGCGATTGATAGCGCCAGCCGCGGCCAGGTAGTGGGCAAGCTGGTCGCCCACCGCCGTCGCTGCGTTGGCCACGCCGGCGGCAGCAGCCAGTACCGCCTTGTTGACGGTCGGCACGCAGGTGAAGACCACTTCGGGCATGCCGTGCTGGGCCATCAGCACGTCGATTTCCGCGGGCGAGAAAACCGGGCCGTCCGACGGTACAAACTGCCCCGCGCACAGCGCGACCTGATGGATGCGATCGGCTACGTATACGGGATGGTGCGCACCGATGAGTCGGAACAGGTCCAGCGTGCCCGGTGGCTCATGACTGTAAGTGCCCTGCAGGAGCAGGACGGGCATGTGGGCCGACAGCCGGTGAATCTGCCGTGCGAGCGCGGACAACGCTGGCGTGTGCGCGTCAAGACGATGATCGGTGGAATCTCCCGACACGACCCCGACGTGGCAGCCCGACGCAATCGCATCGTCGACCGCAAAGCCAAAGCAATGGTCCGCCTCGGCCAGATGGCTGGGCGAGTAGTGCAGGTCTGAGAAATGACCCAGACGCAGGCTTTCGCCTTCGTTGAGCATGGAACCTCCTATGGATAGGGAATGTGCCGCCGGATTGGCCAGCGAAGCGAAAGGAAGCATGGACACCATCGGGCGTCCATAAGTCGAGCCGGCACGCAGGCCAGGCTCAGGGAGAGATCTCGGCGGCGATAGCCTTCACCTGCTCGCGGTATGCGACCGGGTTATTCGCCAACGCAATGCGCATGTCGTTCACCACCTGCCGAACCGCTTCGGGCCGCTTCGTCCATCCGGCGCCAAAGCTGTTCTGCAGAAATACACGCAGATCCATGCGATCCTGCTCGTTGCCGAAGCCGAGGCGCCCGGCGAGCTCGTTGAACTCCGCGGCCAGGTCTTCATCGGCCGCGTGCTGGGCCTGCGCGTCGGGCAACGCACGCTCATCCTCTGGCGGAGAATCGCCTGAAGACTCACGCTGCTGCGACACTTCCGGTGTGCCCTCGAGCGCTGCGATCGCGTGTTGCGCGGCTTCGACATGCGCGAGCTCCGGCCGATCGGAGCCGTCAAGCAGCCCGGCCAGATCGAGATCCGCATCGAGGGTGATGAGCCACTGCATCTGCCGAACCGGCTTGCCGGATTCAGGCTCGATCCGGCTGATCTCGACCTCCTGCTTGCTCAGAAAGAACTGGACCCCGACCAGACGCCCACGTGCCAGCGCGACAGTCTGCATGGCCGCGTGCGCCTTCTGCAGGACATAAATTGACGTTGTCGGCAATTCGATCAAGCCCAGGCCCCGAGTGCTCGGAACTGCGAACAAGAACGAGGCAGACAGATTGCAGAAGCCTTGTTGGTACTGCGGGCAGCTGTGTGGATCGCACCGGCCGTCCGGGATAGCATCGTCCTGACGGAGGATGACAGGTCGACCACCCCACACGCGCTTCGCACGATTGGCTCGCGCATCGCGTTGCACCAGCGCGTAGGTCTTGCAGTAGCGCAAGCCGTCCGGTCCGTACTCCGAAAAGAACTGCCTGCCGCTGGCCGTGTACGTCACCAGCTCATTTGGCATGTTGCGCAGCCAGTCATCGAAGGCGAACACCACGGGGAAGCGCCATAGCTTCAGGCCATTGCCATCGCCGCGGTCTTCGCCGTAGCGCTGTAGGATGTCGTCGGCTACGGCAGGATTCGCGAAGTCCGATCCTCGACAGGTAAACCATGGCACGTTCTTCGGCACGAGGGCGTTGCGCAATTGGGTCTTGCGCTCGATCTGGATGCCGATCGACTCAAATGAATGCCCTTGGGCAAGCATCGCGTCATGGATTCGCACGGCTTCGGGATTCTCCCGGGCCTTGCGAGTCAGGACTTTGATTCCCGGCCGGATCTTGCCGATGATAGGCGGCCGCATGGGCCGCTCTTCTAGAAGGCTTCTCGGTCCGTCGAAGCCGCTGTAGGTAATGGGTGCATGCATGCGTTCATTCTCCTTTCTGAGAGAAATCGAACGACGTTCGCCCGGATGGACGCACCATGCTCCCGTAGGCGCAAGGCTGTGTCTGCCCCGCGCTGGGTCGTTACGGTGGAAAGGAAGGCCGCACGAGCGGCTTCCGGAAGACTTGCGACGTGTGCCGCCTCACAAAGGTTGCGCCAGGCTGCCGGCATGTCCTTGTACATCGGACGCCGACGAACCAGCATTGCCGCGATGGCGGCGGAAATCTCGGAATCGTGGTGCATGACATCTCCCCGAAACAGGCTTCTCACAAACAAAGAAAGCCCGCGTCCCGGATGCGCCGGAGAGCGAGCTTTGTTCGAGAGACCTGCATGCCACGCCCCTTCCGGGGGCGTGGCACTCAGGGAGCAGCGTGCTAATCGCCCGCCGCTCATGCTGAGGACGTAAAGTCGTCCTCGTGCAGCATGGTCACGCTGCACAACAACCCATTTCGCGAACCCACAGGTTCGGCCGCAGGTTCACGGATCGGCTCGACGTCAGCCGTTCTGCCTAGGAGGGGCCTGGAGAGAGACGCCACATGGTCCCAGGCTCGAACGGTGTCCAGCGTGCACTTATGAAGAGGCACAGCGAAAGACGCGTATTACGAGCTGATGAGGGAAGTGTTCGGCGAAAACACTTATCACAAGGAATATCCACACCGGTAGCCAGCCGGTCGGCGCGTGCGCAAATGGCACGACTTGGAGCAGAAGATGGACTCGCCAGGAGTCAGGGTCGATGCGTCAGTGACGCGAGGTGTGAGTGAATTGTGGCACATCAGCACCCGGAAAAAAGTCAGAAAGCTCGCCAATTATGTGTCGCTTTCTCCAGGCATCTGTGCAGCGTTGTGTCTCAGAATGCCTGCTGAGAGAGATCCCACCACATGGAACATGGCCGAACCTTCCCATCATCTGCCCGATGGCGAGCCGCATCCTATACCGCTGATATCGTCGCGGGACGCGCCTTCTGACACCACCGCATCCGACGCCGGACCCAAGCCCATCCGGCGGATGCTCAGCGAGGGACGCGTCGCAAAGATCGTTCCTCAAACGGACAGCGGCACAGAAGTGTCCTACTGCACCGACTTCGTACGGAACTTCCTGCGCAGCGACTACAACTTCATCACGTCGAAGTTCTCGGTGGCCAGCAAAGGCAAGATCCTCGCCCTGGACGAGGCCTTCCGAGCGGCGCAGGAATGGATGGACGCGAGGCTGCAATGGATTGAGCGGCAGCCAAGGCGCCATCTCAGCCTTAGATTCGACCAACGGCAGCTCGTGGTGACACACTCGCTAGCCGGACGGCTGATCCGACTGCTTAACCAGCACGACAGACTCTTCCACCGTGCGCTCGGGGCATACATGGCCCAGTCTATTACCGACGCTGAGAAGGACGAGGCGATTTTTGGCGCTGCCAGACAAATCCGTGCGATCCACCGGCTTTGCATCCCCGACAACGACTGCTTCTCCCCCGACGGAAAGCTGATCGATCAAGCCTGAAACCTGAAAGACAGTATGGACATCAACGAAA
Source organism: Cupriavidus basilensis (assembly GCF_008801925.2). NCBI lineage: Bacteria > Pseudomonadati > Pseudomonadota > Betaproteobacteria > Burkholderiales > Burkholderiaceae > Cupriavidus > Cupriavidus basilensis. The sequence goes on from NZ_CP062805.1 coordinate 347,077, forward strand.
TCGAACGCCTGCACGCGCACTATGCGGAGCCGCCCGTCACGATCGAACTGGCCCCGTCCGGTGCCGCCAGCCTTAGCGCCTCGTCGGCGCTGCCCCCAACTCACACGCCGTCCGGGAACGAGGCAGTGCCTGCCTGGGCGCGTATCAAGCCGATCCATTGGCGGGGCCTTGGCATTGTGCTGATTGCCGTTCTCGCCTTCGGCGGAGGTCGATGGCTCGCGTCGGGCGACACGCACAAGCGCCCCGAGTCGTCGACGGCTGCCGCTTTGCCAGCGGCCATTGGACCAGCCGAAGATGGCGGCCACGAATGGCCCGCGTCGCAGCCAAGCGTCGCGCAGCCAGCCGCTGCTGAGCCCACGCCTGTCCCCTCGCCGTCAGCTGCGCCGGCCGTGTCCGCGCCCGCGCCTGCGGCGAGCTCAGCAGCCGCTGCCGAGAACCGGGCGAAGCCCCAAGCGCCCAAGGCGCAAGTCCCGAAGCAGAACATGGCTGCGCCGGCGCCCACCAGGCTGCAACCGGCCTCCCCCCCACAGACCGCGCAGGTAACCCCGGCATCCAGCCGCGGAAACGAGATCAAACTGTTCTGATTCCCGACATGACCCAGCAAAGAACCTTCAGTTTGATTCAGGCAGGACTCAGTATCCACGGGCACGTGGCCTGCGATCACGGCGTTAGCTGCTTTGGCCTGGTCGATGGCGATTTGCGTTCATCCCGAGGCTTGGTCCATATCGGTGCGGAAGGGCTGATTCGCGGCACCGTTGAAGGCGATCACGTGCTGATCGATGGCACCGTCGAGGGAGATGTGGCGGCCCGGATTTCCTTGCATATCAATGGCCGCGTGAAAGGCCGGATTGCCTATGCCGGTACCATCCGGCTTGGTAGCTCTGCAGCCCTGGAGGGGACTATCTCGCGGATTCCCGCTCTCACCTATGGCGACGGTCCGGAGGCGACAATCACAGCCGCCGCGCCGACGGCGGAGGCCGAGCCGGCGGTAAAAGTATGAGCATGCTCAAAGCAATTTTCCGGAAAGCTCGCACATAAACGGCGTCTTTCTGCCAAAACCGGTAAAGAACAAGGGCCCGACACGCAGACGCGTTGGGCCCTTTCCTTTCTCATTCGCGCAGTTCTCGCATGCTCACCATCTCTTCGATAGTAAAGAGATTTCGGACCGTGATCCACGGTCCCCGGTAGCCTGGCTCGTCAATGAAGGCCACAAGCGGCACGCGGCCGTCAATGATGCATTGAAACGTCCTGGCGCCATGCGCCGAGTCTTCGATCGCGTATTGCTTGCCGTGGCGCAATTCGAACGCGACATTGCCTTGCGGCAATCGCATGCCCGCCACCGCAGATTGCACCGGCATTGCAACAATCGGGAGCCAGTCGTCAAACGGCAAGAAATTTCCGTTGCGGACAACTGAAAACCACTCGTCGACACGCAGCGCCATGCCATGCTTCGGCAGGCGGTCGACGTCCATCACAAGAAGCTGGGGCTCCAAAGCTCGCTCTTCTGGCGTCCCATGCCGGCAACACGCGCGCCGCCTTTGGCAACGGTCCAGCCGCTCACTGCGACTGGCACCTGCCGTTGTTTCGGCTACGCGAATAGTCCGACCACATGCTTCGGATTGGGCAATGCTTGCTGACATAGGAATCCAAAAAAGAAAAGCGCCGGGGCTGGAGCCTGCTACGACCACTTCGGTATCCACCATCGGCACGTCTGTGGCTCGCTTGAGGGGTTACATGAGTTGACAGCTCAGTAGTGACTTCGTTCCGCAGATAGTGCCCCGGCCGTAGCCAGGGCTTGGGTCAAACGATGACCTCTACGCATTCACCGAAAGGTGGTGCGGCGATGCGATCCAACGGCGTGACTGAAGCCCAGAGGGCTGGATAGGCAGGCGCCGCGGCAGGGAATGGACCGTACAGGTCGGTGAGGTAGACAAGGAAAGCGGGCTCGATGCCCTCCTGCTCCAGCCATACGAATGGCGGCTTAAAGCTGGTCCCCCCGCCGCCCTTCAACGGCCGGAGATCAACCACCTCGTCACGCTCGAAGATCTGGACCTGCGTGACCCGCGTATCGCAATCGATAACGATGAGCCGGGCCGGCTGCAGGTGTTGGTGCACCGCAATAATCTCCGCCGCAAACTGCCGCTGCGTCTCGTCAAACACCGAGCCGCTGGAGTCTCTGACGAACACCGCGTCTCCGACCGCTTCCGAGTACAACGACGGCAGGTAGAGACCCAGATGCGCATAGCGACGGTTGGGCACCTTCCAGCTGTAGTCTGACCTGGCCGCCTGGGCGGCGAAGCGGTGCAGCACCGCTCGCCAATCGACGGACGGACGTAGCGCGGCTTCCACCAGGTGCTCAAGGTCGCCAGGCAACGCGCCGCGCATCTTGGCCGCTTTCGCAGCCTGATTCACAGCTACGCGCCATTCGCCCTCTACCGCCGGCCGGTCGGCGCCCGTGTATTGCCGCACCTCGCCACATCCTGTCGACGGTGGTGCTGGCTGCTGGCCACTGGCTTGCGGTGACGGTTCAGTTCCCGAGCCGCTGCCAGCCTCGGCATCCGGCTGCTGCGACGATTCTTCCTGTCGCAGCATCGCGTAGATTTCCTCCGCCGACTTGCCCAGGTATCGCCCATCCAGCAAGACGCCCTGAGGCAGCTTGAACTGGGCGTTGAGCACCAGCGGGTTCACCGCGTAGTCACACGCGCGGTTCCACCGCTCCTGATCCCGCGCCCCCATGCGCCAACAATGGCCATTGGCCACGTGGAGCACTTCGTGCGCGAGGACGCCCCGCAGCTCGAGGTCATCCAGGGACGCGACATACGCTGGGTTGTAGCCCAGGCGCACGCCATCGACCCACAGGCTCTGGCAGGCAGGATCCTCAACGAGGGCCAGACGCAGGGCCAGCGCACCGAAGAACGGTTGCGATAGCACCAGCGCCGCGCGTTGCTTCACGATTCGCGCATGCATGGCAACCTCACGCAGCAAGCAATTGCAGCATGGGCATGTCGCTCTGCTCGCGCGTCATCGCCGGCGGCGGGCCACCCATGAATGCGGCCATCTGCGCTTCGATTTCCATCGCGCGCTCAGCCACATTCAGCCGCAGCAGCGGGTCATCCTTCAGCTGCGCTCCGGTGTAGCAGGCAAGCTGGTCCTGGGTCGTGGCGAGGAGGTCCGCGAGCACGGGGTCTTCGGAGAAGTTCAGCTTCGGCAGTAGCGTGCTCAGCTCGCGCACCTTGTCGGCCACGTCAAGCCGCACGTTGCCCTCCCCGTACAGGCGGTTGGCGAAGTGTTGCACGGCCTCATACAGACGGCCGACCAGGTCATTGTTGGCCGTTTTCACAGCTCCCATGACCCGCGCATCCATCTCATCGCGGATGCCTTGCAGCACGTCGGGAGGCAGATCGATGCCGAACTGGCTAGCATCGGGGAAAGGCAGCACGGAGAAGCGGATACCGAACTTCTTGCGCAGCTCTGCCTCGGTCGGATAATCCGCCTCGTCGAAGAGACCGTTGAGCGCGACGCGCGCTTCGTCCTTCAGACGAGGATAGTCGGCCAGAAACTGTGCCTTGGCGCCGTCAAACTCGTCCCGCAGGGCACGCAGCTTCTCCGCGACCTCCATATAGACAGTTGTCGGCAGCAGACGCACGCCCAGCTGATCGTAGTCCAGTGAGTGGCTATCGAACAGCGAGCGTGCACGATTGCCGATGGCGCAGACCTCCTTGTAGGACGTTGCACCGTCGGTCAGTAGCCGCTTGTTGAAGCGACCAATGTCCTTGGCCTCGTGCTTAGCCTCCACCTCCTGCGTGGCACGGGTGTCGAAACGACGCGCGCGCCAGAGCGAGATGTTGAGGGTCGAGAGCATGACGCGAGACGTCAGATTGGTAATGTTCATGATGAATCCTCACTGGGATGTGCCGCAAAGCGGCAGCGAAAAGAAAAGGCCGACTCGGGAAGACCCGAGCCGGCCGGCAGATGTGGTGCTGTTGCAGAAATGCGGCTTTACTGGCCGCGGATGTGAGCCCCGATCGGGCCGCCCTGCGCCACGATGAATGCAGGGGTACTGGCGATCGACGCATCGCGCTCCACGGCGTCCCGCACAAGGAGCACGGCAAACTCGCCGAGCCCCGCTTCGTGGAGCCGATTCGCATAGACCATCACGCGATCGAAGTTGTTGGCGTTGGCCAGGCGCGCGAGCGCCGTGGCAATGCCGTACTGCACCGCGATATCGGTCGGGATCGGTGCGGTAGCGGGCGCCGCGAGCACGCCATCCGGAGACGGCATCTCGCGGAAGAGGCGCTTGAACGAGACAAACTCCGTTGCAGCACCCTCCCCGACCGCGCCGGCGAAGGCCACGTGCTCGAGCTCGGCAGGGACCACCTTCGACAGCTTGCCGACCATTCCCCAGCTTCGGGGGCTGGGAAGGTTCTCGATTTCGCGAGTCCTGTTCTCAGACAGCAGCAAATCGGGCTTGAAGCGTAAGAACGCGATCAGCTCCGGCGGTTGGTTCGTTGCCACCGCCCAGCGCGTCCAGTCCTCGACCGAAGTCGTCAGTTCCACGATGGTCGCGAAGCGTGACTTCAGCGGATCCAGGATGTTTGAAACGCCGGCATTGTCGACGCGGCGATTGGTCGCTGCAACGAAGGTGACATACGGCGGCAAAGCATGCTCGCCGATCCGGCGGGCCAGCAGCAGTTGCATCTTGGCGGCCTGAACGGCAGGCGTGGCCTGGCCCAGGTCGTCGATAAACCAGACCAGCGGACGCCTGGCACCCAGCGCGCGCTCCAGATCCCCGAAGGGCAGGAAGCGTGCGTGGGCGCCGTCCGATGACGGGAAGGGCAAGCCCTTCGAATCGGTCGGATCTTCGACTACGGGGTGGGAGATAAGCAGGTCGTGTCCAGCATCCATAGCGGCCCCGGCGACAATATCGCTCTTGCCGATGCCGGGAGCGCCCGTGACGAGGACCGGCAACGTGGCCGGAATGCAGGCGGCGAGCAGCTTTTGCAGTTGGGGGGGATTCAGTTCCATGGGATTCCTTACGGAGATCCCACAGGCCCGTCCGCACAGGGAGCGGTCCCTGTGGGAAGGTTCAAGAGATGGGCCGGCATGCCGGCGGTGGGTCGATGCGTCAGAGACGCGGGTAAAACTGTGTTTGGACTGATTCGGTTCAGTGCGAACACAGCTTGCGGTTGAGAAAGACTAACCTGCGACGCGATGCTCGGCGCCGGCGAAAGCTCACACTTATGCTATGTGTTTCCAGGAAAATCCCCCGGCCCGTAGGCCAGGGGTAATAGTCAAGCTGCAAGGGCGACTGGCGCGTTGGTCTGCGCGATCACTGCCTTGGCATATGCCAGCGTGCCGTCCTTGGCGCGCAGGCGTCGCGACATGCTGCGGCGCGGATCGCGGATGCGATACTCGCGCGCCCTGCCGCGCGGCACGTCGACGATCTCCGAGAAGCCCTCGGCGATGCAAAAGTCCACGTACTCGCGGCCATTGAGCACCTTCCCGGTCTCAAGCCGCCAGCTGGACGCCTCAGCACGCCTGCGCGCATCCTCGAAGTCCTGCACCGCGAGCCGGTTGGCTTTCGCGGCTGCCGCCTGCTGCTCCCAGCGTTGTTGCTCCGTCGGTGAGAAGCCGCACATCTCAAAGATGCGCTGGCGACGAACCGACGCGGTGCATTGCAGTAGGTCCACTTCGAGCTCTTCGCGCAAGGCACGCTTGGAGTCGACGTTCCAGTCCTTCGGATTGTCGAAGATGTGCAGAAGCGTGGCCACGTCCCGCTGGAGGACCGCCAGTGCAACCTTGTTGGGCCAGTCGAAGCTGGTCGACACGCGAGCATGCACTGCCCGCGTAGCAATATCATCGAAATGCCGCTGGCTGATCTCCAACACTTCGCGCTGCGCTTTCGCCTTATCCATCTTCGCATGGAACTGCCGCTGCGAGATGAGGTGATGAATTCGCGAGGCGAGCGCAGAGACGGGCGCTGCGGCCTGCCCCTCTTCCGGGCGCGCCACAGGGGTGGGCCGCGGTGCTAGTACGCCAGCCTCGTACAAGGCGTCGTCCACGTGCACATCGGTGCCGTCGGCAGGGACGCGTCGAGCGATCGCCAGGAGCTTCGGCGCGTTTTGCGGCGAGATAGCGATCTTCTCGAGTCGCAGGAGACGGCAGAGCGCCCGCAGGTGATGGGCCGGCAGCGCGCCACGCAGTGCAGGCACAGCGATCAGCGGCTGCAGCCAGTCCAGGTCGGACTGCCCGAAGCGCGGATTGTCGCGGTACGTGTTCAGCACACAATCACGAATCTTTTCGCCTCGCAAGAGCGCGTACGCGACGTGCACTTCATGACGGGCGTTCGGGATCTGAGCTGGGTCGTACAACGGCCCGTTGGTGCCATAGCCAAAACGCCGGACAAATTCGGACTGCACGTATTGCGCAATGTCGAAGGGCCCCGACTCCTCGAAGAGATCCGCTGTCTGGAACAGCGGTCCGGCCGCGCCTGGTGACAGGTCGATGGCTTCCTCCGGAAAGTAGGCCAAGCGGCCCGCCGCCAGCACGGCACCCCAGGACGCGCGGCTCATTTCCTGCGGACGCAGGATCTTTCCGCACACACGCACGATGAAGCGATCCACCTCATCGATGACCCGCGCGATAATCGAACGGGCGCTTCCGGCAGGACGAACGCCGAGCTTGCCATGCGACAGGCGCACAACGGGGATGTTACTGCCCTCCACGTGGCGCACTGCGATCTCTTCGAAGCGCGGCTGGGCCGTCTCGCTTCGGTCGTCGTTAAGCAGATGCAGCACGCCGGCGAGCGTCGTGCGAGTTTCGGCTCGCTGGCCGAGGGTAATGACGTACATGATGTGCTCCAAGACGGAGCACGCCCCTTCGGGGACGTGCCCCGAAAGGGTTGGAATGGGATGTAGCGCTAAGCGAAGGCGGCCATGCTCGGGGTCGGACGGGACCGGCTGCCGACGATGCGGGCAGCCCCCAGCTGCGACAGCAGCGCGGGACACGTAATGCGCCAGATGGCGCCGCCCTGGCCACAGCCTTCGATACCGCGGCCTGTGTCCGCGAACCTGCCGGTGGCAAGCAACGCCGCTTTCAAGTCCGCGGGGAGGTTCCAGTCGGCCGCCACGCAGAATTCGCCGGCGAGCAATGGCGCCTCCGGCAAGTTCACGCTGAGCGAGGCATAGGGCATGCCATCGTCAGCGCAGACCAGTCGCAGTGCCGGGCGCAGGTTCGAGTCATAAAGGCCGACGCGCAACAGCACGCCGGCAGGATAGCTGGCCGAGCCAGCGCCATAGACGATGTCGTCCATTGGGGGATACTCCTTTGGGAGGGAGCCGCCCCATCGGGACGACGCCCGTGTGGGTCTGGAAATGAAATCGCACCCCTTGTATGGAGTGCGTTCATGCGGTGAGCCGATTGGATCGGCGTTTTCGGCCTTGCGACGCGCAGATGGCTGGGCGTGGACGAAACGGCGCTTAGTCCTTGTGTACACGACGACCGTTTCGGTCTGCCCAGAGCAGGAAGACCGAGATGGCACCGCCGAGAATCAATACAAAAAGGCCGAGAGTCATAACTCAATCTCCTTTGGAAAGAACTGCGCCTACGAGAAATAGTACAGCGCCAACGCCGACGAGGCTAAGAACGTCGGTTAGGGCGACCAGCATCCATACATTGCTATACCCTACGTAAACGCTGGCGCCGATGAGCGCAGCGGCTGACAGCGTGTGTGCAAAGCGGCCAGACTGCTGCCGCTGATCCTTGGTTGGCGCCGTAACAGCCTTCCAAGCTTGCTCCAGTAGCCTTTGCCGATGCCGACGCGAGCGGTCAAGCTGGTAGACACCATCTTCAACCGGCTGCAGCGGATAGCGATACCCGTCCTCATGTGCGACGAGGGCATGCCCATCACATGCAGCCCTGGCTCGCTGTACATGCTCAAGCAATTGTGAGGGTAGCGTCACGAGCTCAGACATCGGCTCGAACTGCGCCTGACCGTTTATCTCCTCGCCTGCCGTCGATGTGAATGTGACCTTAATAGGAGTCGTCATGATGATCCCTCAGCTGCGCCGACCGGCAACCACGCGAAGCGTGGTCAGCAGATTGGTATAGCCATCATCGGTGGAGAGCGAAGGCAAGTGGATGGCGTTGTTGCGGCCACCGCTGAGGTCATTGCGACCGCGGCACGTCCGGTAGGACATACGAATGCCTTCGGCGCCTGGCGGATGCTGGATCTCGAGCAGCAACGATTCCGTCTGAAGCGCGAACACGGCCACCGCGCGCCGGCGTTGCCGATGCTCGCGGATCGTGTAATCGCGTGGGCGCAAGGACATGTCACCGGCAAAGCGGCGCAGCATGCGGCATGCGTCGCGACGCAGCGCCTGGCATGCTGCCGGATTGCCGGGAGCGTGGGGACGAAGAAAAGACTTGGGAAGCTTCATGGATATCCTCGAATCAGATGGGGACATCCCCTCCCTTGTCGGGACGAGTGTCCCGCAATGGGTTGGTCCGGAGTTGCCGGACAGTGGGTCGATGCGTCGATAACGCGGGTGAAAGCGACTTGCCGAACCCCGAGGGGTTGGGCAAGCCCTCTCGGGCTTGCGAATGGATAGGCCCGGATATCAGGCAATATCGAACATCTTGGTGATCGCCCTGACGGTGGCCCAAGCTTGGCGCTCGGACAGCGTCTTGCCGACCAACAGTTTCTGGGCAGTGGTGACCAGGTTGGACGCATCGCCGGTATAACCGACGCGGTCAACGAAGACCGCCCACCCTTCCGACCAGCCGCGATGCACGGAGACGGCAAGCCGTTCACGCGCACCGAACTGGGGCCACTGACGGGACGACTTCGGACCGTACAAGGCTTCGTTGTCGTCATCCATGAAGTTGGCAGCATTGAGCCATTCCGGCTCGAGCCCAGCACTGCACAGTTGACGACGGATGGCATCCGCGACTTCAAAGATGTATTTCCCTTTCGTTTCGGTGGGGATGATGGTGATAGGAGAGGCTTGTGCAACGTCGAACATGGTGAACTCCAGTTCGCGACAAAGCCCCCCGTGCGGGAGGCCCGCGAGGCAAGGGTGAAACAGATAAGGCTACGACTGGAGCCCGTTAGCGAGTCAGGCGAAGACCGCCGGCACCCGAGACAAGGTACAGCTGCTCGCCGGTGACGAACTGCTGATCGGCATCCTGGGTGACAACGATCTGCCGGCCGTTGTCCGTGCGGACAATGACCTCAACGCCATTGCGGCGGCTCAGATGGTTGGCTGCCGTCTGCACGATCACCGCGGAGACGCTGCCCGACAAGGCGCCAGCCAGATAACGACCGTTGCCGTTGCCAATGACGCGAGCGCCAAGGACCGCGCCGACAACGGCACCAAGAACGCCAGGCACGCCGGTGTTTGCGGACATCAATCCGTCGCTGTCGACAATCGTGACGGGACGGACCCGGAGGACGGTGACGGTTTCGGCACTACCACGGCGCAGCGCTTCGGAACCCCGATAGGTGTTCGGCGAAGTCGGCTGTGCAGCGCAGCCGGTGAAAATGGCGCAGCAAAGGAAAAGCAGGAAGAATCGCTTGAACATGATGGCCTCAAGAAAAATCGGCCAACATGCCCACGGGCAGGAAGGCCCGTAGGGGAGAGAAGAGATGTCCGGCTATACAACCGGAAGGGGTCGATGCGTCTGAGACGCGGTAGGTGCCGCAATGGTAGCAGGGTCGGCGCCGAATGTGGAGAGGTCCGGCTACGCCACACCGCCGAGCTCGCGAGCGAGACCATGCAGAACGGTTTCTGCAAACATCTCGCGCGAAAGCCTCGATGGCTCGCCGCCGTCTTCTGCTGCGACAAGCGACAACAAAGCGTCTACGACGTTGAGCCACGGTCCACTGCGCACGCGCACAGCATCGCCATCCGAAACGGGTGTTGCATGCTGCGCGCGCGACGCTGTCGCCTCGAAACCTGATAGATCGAACTTGGACCGCCCGTCTCTGCGCTCTTCACAGAAACACGCCAGAAGAAATTCGGCGTGGTGCTCCACCGACTGGCCATTCGCCCATGCGAGTTCCTGGATCCACGCCCGCACACTTGGTCGCAGGTGAAGTTGCAGGTAGCTACCCGCAAGCCAGTTCTGCACGTTCGGATCGTCCGCGTAGTCCGCGAACTGCCAACACCAGCTATCGCCGATTGCGTAGAGGTGCTGTTCCTTGCCGTCCACCACGGCGATCGAGGGACGAAACCATTCAACTTGCTGATTTTCGTCGAAGAGGAACGCCTGCCGGCGCTCCACGTAGACAAGGTTCGGCATGACCGCACACAGTCCGTCGCCGTCTTCGCGTGTGAACATAGGGACCGGAAAGCCGTTCCACATCGTGCCATTCCAGCAGGCGCCGACCGCGGTGTTGTCTGGCAGCCAGCTCCCGGTCACGAAGATGCGACGATAAGCGCGCAGCGTGTTTGAAGAATTGCTCATGAAGTGCTCCAAGGTAAGAGATGGAGCACGCCCGCAGGGCTAGTGCCCCAACGGGTTGATGAAGGTGGTTCGCGCCAGCGGCGCGAGTGTTACGTTCAAACGGGCCCCAGGTTAATGCAACCGGAACTCGCCGATGAAAGAAGCCATTCCCAAGGAAAGCGGGGATGGCGGGCTCAAACGGCTTGGCGCGGGGCGGGTTTCGCACGCCGCTTCGGCTCGGGGAGGTGATACCCGAATCGTTCCCAAGCCTGGGGATCCACTGGCAGCGGATTCGTGCGACCCACCGCCAGATTCACAAACGCGCCGCAGTACTGCAAGGTACCCGTGCGAAACAGCGTCCACAGCAGGTTGTACGCTTGCACCGCCATCGCCTGATTGATGACCAGCGACTGCTTGCTAAGTGCTTCGGCCATGGAGCACGACGGAGCCGTGTCCTTCTTGTCCCCCTTCGGGTCCAACAGCTCCGGAAAGAGATCGCCCACGTGAGGCAGGCGCTCAGCGGCCTTGCCGCGAACCTGGCCGAGGATGACCTGGCCACTGTCCGACTCGTTGCCGCAGTCAAGATAGTAGCCACCGATCCCCCGGCTCATCGCGCCCAGGATGGCCTTGCGAGCCTTCCGTGTGTCGACGCAGCCGACCACCATGTCGCAGGTAAAGCGATCCCGGCTACCAACGCGACAGACGCGCGCTTCCCAGCGCGTTCCCATCAGATTGTTGAGCCGGTTGACCAGCAAAGTCGCCTTGGGCTGACCGACGTCCACGGGATAGAAGCCCTGACGGCCGACATTGGTCTCGCTGACCGTATCATCATCGTAGACCGTGCACTCGATGCCACCGGGGTGGCCCAGTTCGAGCATGGCGTGATGCAGCCGCGCCAGATTGGGTAGCAAGGCGCTGCCGGTACCGCCAGCACCGACGACGACGACATTCCAGGCGCGCCGGGTCATGATCTCCGGAATACGATGCTCGATCATGCCAATACCTCCAAGGACGCCGCCGCATACCACTCTGCCGGCACCGTCTCGATGACCTCGAAGATTCCCTTGGCACAAAGCCGGAGGGCCAAAGAAGGCACAGCCGCGGCGCAGTTGCCCAACACAAACGCAAACTTCACGTCGTGCCGGTCGTCTTCATCGTCCGTGGGCGAGAAGAATGCAGGTGATCGGCCATGGGAATGGCAGTCCACCACCAGCACGTCACCGTCTGCCAACACTGGCCGGTCATACTTCAGGTGACCCGCACTGTGCTCGAGGATCTGCACCGGAACCAGCCTGAAGGCAGGGTCCTTGGTATTCCACACCACCCACGCACCCGTTTCCTTGGGATACGCGGCGCGCGCCAATTCGGCAAACTCGCCGATCAATCGTGCGGGAATGCGGCCGCACAGTAGATCCGTCTCTTCGCTCGCGTTGCCATACGGGATAGCCGTGCGATGCTGAAAACCGCCAAGCCGGCGAACGACCCTTAGCCAAGGGCGCGTGATCTCGAGGAACACGCCGTTGGCTGCGATGAGCAGCCGTTCCCCCGCCCGGGTCATGGGTTCGAGCCTGGAAAGGCGCGGAACCATGATGGACGGGAAGGATTGTTGCAGGGTCACATCGGCAGGATGCATGATCAATTGTCCAATTTGCCGGCGATCAGATCGGCCAGCGTATGTTTCATGGGGATGAAAACCTGCCTCGGGTAGTCCGGGAACTTCCCATCAAGCATGTCCTTCCAGAAGGCGTAGGCGCCGCGCTTGTACTTCACGCGCTGGCCGCCGTGGTTGGGATGGGTAAATGCCGAGTTGAAGAACCCGGATTCCCAGCCTGCAATGGAGGTGACGTCGATCTGCCTTGGCACATGTGCGCTCCCAATGCAGATCTTCCCGTTGTCCCACGTGTTGAAGTAAGGCGGCTCGTAAAGCACCGTTGCCGGCACCGGCCGCTCCTGCCCGGGCAGTGCGAAGACACGGAACCCCGTGTGCGACGCCTGGAAGACGAGGGCCGGATGCGGCACCACGGCGCTGCACTCGCCAAGCTCCATGCAGTTGAAAAAGACGCGCCGACGGTCTGCCGGACACCACCACGTCACCGCGGCGGGGCTGATCGACAGCACATTGGGCGTCAGGAATTCGCCCTTTGGCAACGAGGCCTCGGCGACCTGGCGCACCGCTTGAATCAGCGCCAGCCGATTGAGCGGCGTGCCGGCCCCGATCACGGGGCGGCCGCTGTTTCCGTCCGGCTCGATTCGATGCGCGGTGGCATACGAAAAGTCTCCGACAGCGCGGCCATAAAGCAAAATGGCCCCTTGCAGGGCCACATCATGCGACCGCGAAGCGGTCAGGATCTCGGCCATGGGGCCCTCCTATGAAGAAATGAGTGTGAGCACGCGGTCAAGCGCGCCGATGATTTGCAGCATGTCTGCCAGATCGCGGAACTGCTGGCGAATCGCGGCGGCATCGTCTGCAAGAGGAATGAAACACTGGAACATCGTGGCGTCGCCAGCGTTGTTCAGGCATTCATAGTGGTCGTCCAGGATCTCCGACACATAGTCACTGGGACGATAGGCGATGGTCGCGGCCGAATAGGCCGGCTCTGCCCATTGGGCGCCGGCGATGGCCGACTGCTCCCCCGCCCTCGCCAGCAGCAGCCGAAGGTCGGCGAGCGCCGTACAAAACTCGCCCAGCCACCCACTATGCATGCGCGCCAGAGCGCGCAAGTTGCGCGGACCCAGCTCACGCAGATGCGCGGAAGCTGCGTCGACTTGCGCATACCTTGGCAGGGTGTCGTCCGGTGCAAGCTCGGCGCGCACCACCGACGGCAGATAGCGCTCGATGTCGGCATCCTCGCCACCGAAGTTCTCCTTGAGGAACTCCCGGGCGTTCTCGTCGTCGGCCAGGGTCGCGTCGTAATCCCAGTGCCAGCGGGCGAACTGGTCCAGCAGCATGTCAGGCGTACGAACGAACAGCGACTTGCCGCACGCGGCATTGATCAGGTTCATTGCCGTGAAGAGCAACGACGGGTGTGCCGCACGCATGGCGTGCGCCCGCGCTTCCCCGATCGCATACACCTCCTCGCCGGGCAGTTCGATGGCCAGGTAGAGCGGCGCTTCCAGCCCGTCTTCCCAGCCGAACTGCATGACCTGGTCCATGGCGGCGCCGCGATCGAATAATTTCGCGCCGAACTGCAATCGCTGACACGCTGGGATTCGTTTTCCCAGCCATGCGAACATGGCCTGCGCGAAAGCATCCCCCGCACTGGTCGGGTTCAACACATCACTGGCCCGAAGGATGCCGGCCGCAAATTGCGCCAGCACCAGATCTGTAACCTCTAACTCATCGCCATAGGTGAGGCGCGCAGTGGCTGGAACAGAGCCTGGAAGCTTCGGCAGTGTCAGAAAATCATGGGCAGGTCGACGTCCGGCAGTGGAATGCTGTCGGTGTGGCGTCCATGCGGGTTGCTGTCCCGGATGGATGTCAGGAACAAACGAGCGAGGATCGAACAACATTGTTGGGTCTCCTCAGAATGTATAAAAACCGCCCTTTCGGGCGGCTCCTTGTTGATGGAGGCAAACTGACCCGTAGACAGTGCCTTCATGAGGTCAGATTTGCGCATGAGCGCCCTTTGCGCCGGCAGCGCGGACGAACGTGTAGCGCGCGACTTCCCCCTTGTGCTCCGGGCCATCCACTGCGGCAGTGGTCAGCTCGGGGTACTGGGCGGAATAGACGTCGCGCACCTGCTGGGGCGTGAACTGCGGACCGGGGTCCATCAGCGTCATGCCGTTATAGGAGAACTCGCGCGTGAGCTTCTTAACCTCGAGTGCCATGCCAGTCTCCTTTACAGCAGCGATGCGAGGTCGGTGCCGGCCGTCTTGGCCGCGCCGTCGTTCGCCGTTGCCTGCGCGCCAACACTGCCTTCCGGCTTGTCGTTGTCATCGTCCTCCTCGGACGTTTCGGATGCCGTCGGCGCCGCCGCCGTGGTCAGGGCCTTCGTGGCTTTGGTCGACTGCGAGGTCTTGGCCGCCTCCAGGATGGACCTGGTGGCCTCGACCTGCTCAGCCAGCGACTGACGCGCAGCGCTGACTCCTGCAATCGCGGCGGCGAAACCTTCATCAAGCTCCGCCGGTGTCGCCGACAGCGCCAAGGGGGTGCTCAGCGCAGCATCCGCAGCGTCCTTGACAACGGGCACGACAACGACAGACATAGTGTCGCCTTGCGTAGTGAGCGTGACGACGACCTTTTCGCTCGCGCGAACGAGCGCAGCCAATTCAGTGAACATAGTGAATCCTTGGGAAATGAATGAGGCGGAGGACGCCCTGGCGCCTCCGATTGGAAAGAAGCTTAGTAGCCGAGGACCTTGGGGACCTTGCCGGTGTAGTCGAAGCCGTCGACGGACAGAAGTCCAGCAACAACTTCAGCCTTTGATTTGCCGAACAGCTTGGCAAAGCCATCTCCCAGCACCTTGCGGATGCCAAGTTCGTCAGCCAGGACCTTCATCTCGGACTTGGTCAGCATCTCCAGGAAGTCCTGCGATTTCTGCAGGTTCCAGTGATCGCGCAGGTCGAGCTTGTGGTACCGGCACAGTTCCCGGAGGTTGTTCACCTCCATGCCGTCGATTGCCGCCACCGTCATGCCGATCGTCAGCTGCTGGCGACGGCCCGCGTCCATGGCATGGACGGCCGTGAGACAACCTTGCAGGGTCGAGGACGACTTCTGCTCGGTGAGCTTCTCGAAGAACTTGCCCATCACGTCGCCGCCAATGTTGCGCGACAGACCGTTCAGGGCGACGGCCAGCAGGTAGGCATTGGCCTGTTCAGCGTTCTGCGCAACTTCCTTGCGCAGCGCCTTGCGCCAGAGCTCGGTGCGGTACTGCTTCACCCTCTCCGACTCGCTGATCACCGTGGCCGGCTTCTCGGCAGCCGCGGACGACTTGTCGCCCTTCGTTGCCGCAGCCGTCTTGCCGGCGGTCTGCTTGACAGCAGGCGCCTTGGCCGCATCACGCTCCGCCTTGATTCGGGCCGCTACCTTCTTCTGATTGCATGCCGTGTCGAAGCACTGGCCGCTATAGACCTTGCCCATGGAATCCGGCAGACCGCTGACCGCGGCACCGAAGTTCTGGCAGGCATGGCAAGCTTTGGCCTGTTCCTCACCGACCCCGGTTGGTCCATCCACCTTCAGCTGAATGCGGGTATGGTTGTCGCCGGACCGGATGATGCGCACGATCGGATACTCTTCCTTGAGCCCGTAGACGATGCCCTCGAGCTTACGGTCGGTCTTCTCGGCGTAGCAGGCTTTGTTGGTGCAGTTGCCGGTAGCGATCGCCTCGCCAAACATCTCCGTTTGCAACGAGGAGTTGTGCGGGCACGTGGCGCAGTCGGTCTTGTCGAAGATCGCCACTTCCAGGCTGCACGCAGCCGCCTCGATCGTTTTCTTCAACTCCGACACCGCCTTCTTCTCGCTGAGGATGACCGGCAGGAGCTTGTCCTGCTTGTCCTTGGCGAGTGTGGCGAGCAACTCGGCGTGACCGAGTTGAATCTTGCGCTCATTCAGTGCCGCCTGAACATCCGGGCTGCAATTCATGAGAGCAAGGCGCTTATCCAGCGTCGCGCGGGACCAGCCCAGGAGCCTGGCGGCTTCCTCGCGATCCCCTTTGCAATGGCCGACGATCTTCGAGGCGGCAACGGCCTCTTCAGACGGCGACATGTTCGCGCGCTGGGCGTTCTCGATGAGCGCCGCTCGGTCGGCCTCGTCGTCGGTCATTACTTTGACGAGGGCGGGAATCACCCAGTCGATGCCGTGGGCCTCCACGGCACCGCGGTAGCGACGCTCGCCTGCGATGAGCTCGAACTCGAACTCGTCGTCTTCGATGGGGCGAAGCAGGATGGGCTGGTAGACACCGGAAGTCCGGATGGACTCGGTGAGTTCAGCCATTTCGACCGGATCGAAGTACATGCGCGGATTACGGCCAGTACGGATCTTGCGAAGGGCAACAGCAGATGGAAATTGCATTGTGGATTCTCCGGAGAGCAATGGGGAACCCGTTGCCGCACCGGGAACGGGTTCCCGGTGGGATGGAATGGATGGACTGGCCCGGCTAAGCGGGCGGCCACCGTACTGCAGAAGCTGGCACCTTGCGGTGCGGGGTCGATGCGTCTGGGACGCGGAAAGTGATGTGAGGATAGCCAATATTGGCTTGCGTAGCAAGATCCCGCAAAATGGTTGCTGCCACGTGGCGGCGAATAACAACCAGGCACAGACCAGGTTCGTATGGAAGGCGGCCTTGAGGAAAACGTAAAAGTTTTGGTGACAGCTGGCGGCCGCTTGCCGCGCCTACATGGCTTCTGCGCCTTACAGCACGAACATGCATTGGCACCTCAATTCTTACCATGGCGTGAAACGGCTACGACCACTCATACCGCGGCAAAACCTCTATCTCGTCGGCCGTGACATCGAAATGCAGCAACGTGATGCCAAGTGACATCGCGTATTGCATTACCTTCTCCAGGTCCTCTGGTATTGCATAGTGTCTAGCAGAAGGTGCGTAGACGTTGATGACCTCCACAAAATAGCTCGCAAAGTTGTTAGCCAAAACGGGCTCTTGTCCAAAGCAGCAAAAAGTCTCTTCCGATAGGTGGAAGGCGGAAAGCGTCAAGTAGTCGTTAACCGGCAATTTTTTCATTGTGATTCCCAATCGTAATTCAGCGGAGAGCGACGTCACGGTAGCGCTGCTCTCCAGCGACGAGCTTGAAATCGAACGCATCGTCCGTTGATAGGGCGAAGTAGGATGGGTTGGTAGACACCGGAAGCCCGGATGGACTCGGTGATTTCAGCCATTTCAACCGGACAAAGTACGTGCGCGGACTGCGAGCCGTACGGATCTTGCGAAGGGCGACAGCAGTTGGGTATAGCATTGGGGTTCTCCGAAGAGGAATGGGGAACCCGTTGCCGCACCGGGAACGTGGTTCCCGGCGGGATGGAATGGATGGACTGGCCCGGCGGCCACCGTACTGCAGAAGCTGGCACCTTGCGGTGCCGGATCGATGCGTCTGGGACGCGGAAAGTGGTAAGAGAGTATCCGAAGTCAGCCCTCCGGATCAATAGGCCCACGCTAGCCCACCCGACCTGATGATCGTAGCAACGGATTGGCTCCTGCGGTTGTTCAAAAAAAAATGCCCTCTGGAAGGGAGGGCTGGGAGCAAGTGCGAGAGGGTTTCCGTAGCGGGGGCTGCCGAAACCAGCATGGGGCGAACAGCTTTCGCTGTCGCCCAAACGCTCGCCAATTTCTTTCGTCTTTCGCCTGATATTGACTCGGTCGAGTCAGGTACGAGCGAAAGCCCGGCCGCGCGCGACCAGGCGATTCGATTAGTGGTGCACGCCATGCCGCGGGCCGATGGGCCGCGACAGCAGCGTGGTGACCGCGCCGGCAACTTGCCAGCCGTCCAGCTCCGATTCAAAAATGCCATGCACCAGCCGATCCAGGCAGATCACCTCCATCCCGTCTGCCTCGACGGTACCCAGGATCCTTGCCACGGTGGTACCGCGGGTGCCGCGGCACTTGATCGTCGCCAAGCCATCGCCAATGGCGATCCTGCAGTCGTCAGTCTTCATGCCGCCTCCTTAAGCAGCTCGCGTTGATCCCGGACCTTGCGGCCGTGCAGCTTGGCGAGATCTTCAACAAAATGGTCTAACAGCGTGTCCATGTGCAGGAACGCCTCGTCTTCGAGTTCCGGCGTCGCCCAGTCCAGACCAGCCTCCATGGCGTCCCGTTTGTGCGCCACCATCTGGTCCTGATAGCAATCGACGCTTCCCGGCAGATGGAAATACACCACCTTTAACTGCCCTTTCCGGTTCCACCGCAGCGCGCGCCGCATCGCCTGATACTCGATGCGCCACGTCCACGAACGATCATAGAAGAGGACGTAGTCAGCATTGGGCAGGTTGTAGCCAGCCCGGCCGGACGCCTTGGTACAAAGAAGCCCTGTGGCGTTGCCGCCGACGAACCGCTTGTCCTTGTCGGCCACGCGCTTCGCAATCGGAATGCCACCATGGAACGGCACGGTCTCCACCCCCTTCGCCTTCAGCTGACTGGCGATGAGGTCGATAACCCCCGGGTTCTCGGCAAACAGGATGGCCTGCTTCCCTTCGGCGGCAATTGCCACCAGCCGTTTAACCACGGCGCGTTGCTTGCTGGTGAGCTGCGCCAGCCCGCCGACACCGTCTACCCCGTGCTGCGGGTAGTTGGCGGCGAAATGCACCGCACGGATCCTGGCAAGAATGGCAATCAGATTGTTCGGCCGGCCATCCTTGCGGACGTCCCGGTACCATTCGGCAAACTCGTCCGCCGTACGCAGGTAGAGCGACAGGTGAGCAGGATCCCAGTCCGTCTCGACCACCTCCACAGCTGGTGGCTCGATCTGGATGTACCGCGACACGTCGGGCTCGCAGACCAAGCGACGCTTCACGTGCGGCGCCAGCATCTGGCGATACCGCGGGAGATTGCCAATCTTCGGCACTTCGCGCTTCGCCCCGTCCTGCAGGCTCTCCGCAAATTCCCAGGTCACCCACTCCAGCACCACAAAATCACTGCGGAAGCGGTCGATACCTCGTTCGGCATGCTGCGCCGTGGCCAGCCAGTTCGCCTCGAGGTAGCCGCGCCGGTAGCCGTACGGCTGGGCCGCAGTGCCGTCGCCACCCGTGAACGCGATCAGTCCGAAGATGTCACGCGGATAGTTGGCGATCGGGCTGCCTGTCAGGATATAGCGGCGTCTGGCCGACAGCTGCCATAGCGCGCGGCTCTGGTCACTGGTCGGGTTCGACAACCGCTCGCCCTCGTCTGCCACCAGCAGACTGATACGCCGGCGCAGCCGATGGGCATAGGTGACACGCCGCGACGCCTTCCGGCATACCGGCATGCGAAGCCGTTCGTAGGCGATCAGGTTGATTCGTCCCAGCGTACTCAGGTCTTCCGGCGACTCGATCACGTGAACATCCGACGCCGGCAGAATTTGCCCCAGTTCCGCGCGCATCTCCGGGACCAGTCTGGCTTCCACCACGATCAGGCCATGCCGAACCCCGGACAGCAGGATCAGTGCCGCAGCGAGCCGCGACTTGCCACAGCCCTGCTCCCATGCCGCTACTGCGCCGTTGGGCTTCATCAGCAGCTCGACCAGGTCTTCCTGCTGGAATTGCCAGTCCAACCACTTGTCGATTCCCAACGCCAGCAGCCGCTTGCGCAGCTGGTTGGCCTGTTGCGGATAACGGCGTTGCAGCCCTTCATGGACGATTTCCCAGGCCTGCGCCGATTTCTCGACACTGTATCGGGTGGTGATTTCGTCCAACGAGACGACGTAGCGCTTCCCGCGCACCTCGTACTCATATCGACCATCTGCCTGCCGGGCAAACTGCACTGCCTGGCCAGCTTTGATAATCGGGCTTCCCCAGACGGTGGTGTCGACCACATGCGTCTTGGTCGCGACCGCAACGAGCATGTTCACGGCGCCGACGCCCGTTGTCCAAACGGCATGGCGCAGAGGCAGCGCCTGCCGCGCACTGCGGCGCAGCCGCTGGTGCAAATGCTCCAGAAAGCCCGGCGCGAACTCCGGCTCGCCGCCTGCGCGCTTCACCAGCCTCACGAGCTCGCGAAGCGCAGCGATCGGATCTGCCTGCACGAGGTAGGTTTCCAGATCCAGCCGACCCGTGCCCGCATAGCAAAAGCCGCTCGGTAGCCGCTGACCTTCCTGCGATACGATTCGGCGTTCCAACACATGGTTGAGCACCATCGCCTCGGTGAATCCGCACTCGAAGCCGAGGATGATCCGGCGGCCGTCATGCGAGATGCGTACCCGTTTCTGCGAGGTTACAGGCCGCGTGATAGCGGGACCGTGATCGTCCAGCAGCTGGTGTGCCAGCTTCGGCTCTCCATATCGCCGCTCGTCCCACTCCAGCTGGAGCTTCGGCAACGGTGTCGACAGATCCCGCACCGGCTGGCGCAGAATGCCTCCCCGCACGCGGTAGCGAGCAAACACGGCGATGGAGGTGCGCACTTCGGCGCCTTCCTCACGAAACGCGTTCGCGGGTAGGTCGAATGCACCCACCACGCGACGCGAGGCATCGCTATATGGCTCGCCATGCGGAATCGACCCATCAGCAAACTTGTCGACAAACGTGGTCGGAAGCAAGGCGACCACGACTTGTGAGGCGTCGAGTGCCTGGGCAAGTGCGTACTCATGGCTCAGCGCGCTGGTACGCGGGCCAAACCGGCCCCATGTCGTGCAGTCGTAGGGCTGCAGGTGTGGCGACTCCAGATGAATCGAGAACGGGGGATTTATTAGCGCGATATCGAATCTGCGCGGATGAATATCCTCCATCCCAGCGTGCCGAAAGCTGCCGTCGAAGCCGGCTGCCTCGATTGCTTGTTGAATTATCTCGATCGTTGGTTTGTGCACGTCCACACCAAAGAGGCTGTACCTGACCGGATCTGCAAACTGCAGCAGACGGCCGGACCCGACAGAATTGTCCAGGATGGACACCTTCCGATCCGGCAACCAGTCGGCCACCACACCCCACATCAGGCGGGCGATCACATCCGGGGTGAAGAACTGCGAAAGATGGCGCTTACGCGCCGCGTGCAACTCGCCCATGTGCGCGACTTTTTCGGCTTGCGAGCCGAGGCTCACAATAGCCCGTAAGGGCTCGTACCAATTGGTCATGATAGGTCCCATAAGAAAAACGCCCCATCAAAGACGAGGCATGTAGTGGATCGAATGCGAAATCCGCCATTCAAACTCGGTAGGTGCCAGCCTGCTGCTGGACGAAGGCCAGCAACGTGCCCGCGATCGGAAGTGCGAAGCGCAACTCCCAGTACTCGTTTAACTGGATGTTGTTGAGGCCAGGGAGGGTCTGACGCTGCTGCGGCTGGAATGGATCGCTTGCGTGGCACCTTGCCAGGCAACTTGCCAGCGGCGCGTGGCTCATGCAGCGCGCAAACACTGCCAGCGCGAAGAAGGCGGCTATCACCGCTCCAGCGAGCCGAAATGCAGTTGCCGCATCGGATGTTCGGCGCCGTCGACCTGTTCCGATATCGCCACCAAACGCATCCGCATCGCCGTGGCTGTGCGCCGGGCTGCCATACTGCTGGCTAGCCCAAGGGCCCGTGGGAGTGTCTGGGCCGTTTACTGAACGGCCATGGCGTGTCCGTTGGCCCCATAGATGCGGCGCAGACGTTTCCCGGAAGTCATCGAGATCGGGTGCATCGCCGGCTCGAATGGCTTCTCAGATTTGGCATGGCCGGTGACGGGAATCCGCGTCTCACCATCGGTAGCTTACATCGCGTGTCAGGCCGTCTCTTCCATGAACGCAGCGCCAAATTCGCCGATGAACAGCATCAACGCCTCGGCCACCTGGTGGGAAAACTTGAACTCCCACCCGTCTTTGAAGAAGACGATGTCAAGCCCAGGATGGCTTTGCTTCTCGCGGTAGTTGTACTCAATGTTGTGGACATTGATACGCGAGAGGCCACTGGCCAGCGACGAGTGACCCGCTTTGGCAGCAAAAGCGGTGAGGCCCTGCAGGCAATCCGCGGCAGTCTGGCAGCTGTAGTAGCCCACCTTCCTGCACGATCGCCCGTAGCAGCCTTCCGAAGTCACTCGCATGCGCAGAATCACCGCTGACGCGGTGCGCTGAACCTCATTGCGCCGGTTGAGCCAGAAGCCTTTGATGATCCGCTGCGCAGCTTGCTGGTAGGCCAGTTCCTTGCCGCCACTCCCGCCATAGCGGTCATGAAGCGACGCCCACAGCCCGTCAATGTCGGGGATCTTCCCAGCCTTGAGCGCCTTGCCGATGTCCAGGCCCGCGTGCTCATGCTCTTTGGTATCGTCGATGTCCAGACGTGTTCCCGCAGGAGCAAACTCGCGGCGAGCGCGGTTGACCACATTGCCGGCAAGCGAAGAGCAGAAGCTTTCAAGCTCCCTGGCCGTTCCATACTCGGAGCGAATCTCCACAGTGTGGCTGTTCCCGGGGATGCCTGCCAGGCACTCGCGCTCGAAGCTCGCAGCCGAACGATAGGCTGCACATGCCGCCTCCTGGGCCCTGACGAAGCGCTCAATGATTTCGTTGTACATGCGGCCTCCAAATTAGTGCAGGGAGATCGCCGGACCAGCGGGCAAGGGCGAGAAGCCCATCGCCCACCAGGCCGAAACCGGGTGATCAGGGAAATCCGGAATCGTGGTGCTGCAGAACACGGCCGGCACTTCCGTCATGTCGACAGCTCCGGCAACGACCTGCTCGCGCCACCGTGCTTGTAGGCGCAGCCATGTGAGCTCCGCGCGCGCTATCGCATCCCAGCCCGTCGGGACCTTGGCTTCGTCGAATAGATCCGCGCCCGCAGCCGTCATGATGGCAACCACTTCATGGTAACGGCCGAGGTCGTGCGCAAATCCGCGGCGCTCAAACGTGAGCGTGAGCGGATCCGGATTGCCAAAGACCCGCTTCAGCTGACGGATGTAGACCGCGCATTCCAGGCGAGATTTCGCCTCATAGTCGGGGTGCCCGACCTGCGCGCAGGATTCATCGGCAGGCACCGGCCCGACTTCGATGGAAAGAGAGTGGATGAACATAGCGTTTCCTCAAGCGAGTTGGAGAAACGCCCCACCGGGGACGTTTCCCCGGTGGGTAGTGGATGGATTGGCAGGCGCCCGCGATGGGTCAGCCTGCAATGGAAGGCTTCTGCTCCGCAATCGACAGCTTCGCAAGAAGCCAACTGATCAGGACCAGAAACTCGATTTCGGCAACGAAGTGCACTTGCATCATCGCAAGGCGATCGTCGGCGGTGAAGATAAGAAAATACAGGACCGCGAACAGGTTGATGACCGTCGCAAAGACAGCCAGAGCGCTGATACGGGAGGAGACAACCATGCAAGGCTCCAAAAAAGAATGGAGCCTTCCCCATTGGGCAAAGCCCCAATGGGTGGAAAAAAAAGATGGCCGGTACACCGGCAGGGTCGATGCGCTGAAAGCGCGAAGAATCGGGCGGATATTACTGCGAATCGTCGCTCGGGGACAAGTCCCCCCAGCTGCGGCTCAACCTGTCGCGCGTCGCTGCCGGCTTGCCTCGCGCACGCGGTTCACCACATCCCACCGGCGCAGGTCAACCTCTTCCGGGTTCTCCAGGTTGGAGTGATCCAGCACCGGCCCATCGTCCCCGAACGGCTCATAGTCAGCGGGCAGCTTGCCCTCTGCCTTCAGCTTGGCGGTCTGCATCTTCGACAGGCCGTGACTGGTTTCGCTGATGGCGACATAGTCCCATCGTGCGGGCACTGCGGCCTCAGAAAACCACGCCTCGCCCTCCCCCGACGCGACCAGCGCCACGACGTCGTAGATGCTGCCGGTCGGCGACGGCATCGCCCGAACCTCGAAGCGCAGCACTTCCCGCCTCGGGTACCAGAACGTCCGGTCGAGATAGCGCTTGAACGTGAAGGCATCAAGCATCGCGATTTCCGCGTATTGCGGGTCGCCGGGCGGGATGAACTCGCGTTCGCTCTTGGGCCGCGCGCCGAGGGAAACCTCGCGAACGGCGGGGGTCTGGGGTGATGACATGGGATTTCCCGAAAAGATACCCCAAATTCTATAGCTTTCGGGCGCAACTCCCGCCACGGGCGCCTTGAGAATGTGTTTGGCGAATCTCGCCGGCCGGCGGCCTTGACTTCGCGATGGCGCCGGTATCTTGGTCATAGACCATTCGATACCTCGTTACCATGCGCTTCACCCGCTTCGGGCGCTACACCCCCATCGAGTTCAACGCCCGCCGGCAGGCCGCTTTCGCGCGCAAGCAGCAGCGCGAGCGCGACCGATACCCGCTCTTCCCCGAGCACGTCGCCGCGGAGCAGCACCAAGCCGACGAAGAGATTGATCGCCGGCAACGGCAAGCGGACAGGTTCGAAGCGAGCCAGCGTGCGTTCGAGGCCCGCGTGTGGCGCAAGGCCCGTACCCGATTCTTTTCGTTGCCGGAAGCCGGCAAGGCGCAGATCCGCGCGAAGTGGCTGTCCTGGCCCGGCCCGACTACCGCAACCAATTTCATCTACATCGTCGACGAACTGAGCGGTGACCGGGCACGCCGGGTGGCCGAGGCCGACGCCGGCCACGCCGAGATCCGACGCCGCGCGTGGGAATCCGTGAACCGCCAAGCCGCGCTGGAGGTGGTCTAATGGCCCCGACCGACGAGCGGGACGCCGTCGTTGACGCGGTGAAGGGCGGCGACGCCCTCAAGGTCAAGGCTTACGCCGGCGCGGGCAAGACCTCCACGCTCCGCCCGACGCTAGTGATACGGCGCCACCGAGATATTTTCCTGCTCGCCCGCTGGCGGCGCTCCCATGGCACGGCGCTCGCGGGGGCGGGTCAACCTGATCAGCGTTGTGTGGCGATCCTGCTGTTCGAACGATCCAAGTCGAACTACCTGACGATCGCGGACGCGGCCGCGATGCTCACCAACGCGCAGTTTCTGCCTTGCGACTCGGCGCACGAGGTGGCGATGGCGGACCACCTGGTGGCACAGCGGCGCGCCTTCCGCAAACCGCTCCGGCACATCGTCAACGCGCCGGTTCATCCCGATTTCGTGCTGACCGACACATCGCCGGAGGTGGTAATCGAAGTGCTGGGAATGGCTGGCAACCCGGAGTACGTCACCCGAATGGCGGCAAAGCGCCAGCACTACCGCGCCGCCAGCGTGCCGTTCGTCGAATGGAACGCTCCCGCGCAACCGCTTTCCGCGGTTCGGCTGCCGTCCCCTGTCGGGACAGCCTCGGAGGCCACCCATGCAGGCTGAACACGCAGCGATGGATGGAGAATTGTTCCATAGGGCAATGGAACTGGTCCACCAACACCGCGCCGCGTCGGTGGCGCTAATCCAGCGCCATCTGCGCATTGGCTGGGAGGCTGCGGAAGCACTGTTGGCCCGCATGGCCGCCGAAACGATGGCCGTTCGCAAGATGCAGAACGGCCTTTACCTCTACATCCACGGCCCTATCGGCGCGGAACTTGCGCGCCTGAACGGCTTTGCGCAGGAGGTGTTGGCCGCGCTTACCGAAGATTGCATCGACGCGGCCCACCTTCGGGCCTCTGCCATTCGCTATGGCCTGGCTGAAGAGACAACCGTCTCGGCTCGTTGCGGCGACCAGTGCGCCTGCGCGACGCTCTTCGAGTTCCCGGTCCGATGCTTCAGGGCAAGCGGGGCGGCGCTGGACTCTGGTGAGCCTTAGGCATCCACGACTTGAGCGAGATACAGGGGATCATCGTCGCCCCTGTGCGTTGGTCCAACCCGGGCGAGCGGATTTCTATGTTCACACCCAAGGCAGGTGAAAAAGAAACCGCGTTCGTCCAGCTGTGGGTCTGCCGTGTTAAACATCACCGAGAGACGGCACTTCGTGCAAGTCCACATGGTTCACTCCTTGCGTGACTTCGGGTCGCGCGCGCTACGCTAGGTTCACGATAGTTCAGGCGGTCCACTAAAGCATTCACCATCCACGAAAGCCTGGTAGGCAAGGAGGATTCACCAATGCCGCTCTACAACACTGAGATCGTCTACCGCGCCGTCATTCAAGCCGATGACGCCGAGGCCGCGCTCGTCGCCACCAAACGTGAGCGCCGGGACATCGAGGGCGACTGCGCGGAGCCGCGCTACGAGCTGGTCGGCCCCTATCGGACTCCTGCGGACTTCGAAGATGGCTGGACCGAGACCGATTACCCTTACTGTGGTCTCGGATCGGCCTATATCGGTCAAATACTGCTCGCCGAGGACGGCCAGCCCGAACGCGACACGCCGTACCATCGACATGTTCGAGGATGTGCCAGCATGAGTGAGAACACCCGTATCGAGTGGGCAGACCACAGCTGGAAACCGTGGCAGGGGTGCCCGAAAGTGGGCCCGGGCTGCGACAACTGCTATGCCGAGTACTCTGGCTCACGAACGACCCGGCCAGCGTCCGCGCCAACAACCTGCGTGTGCTGGAGGCGCACACGGCATGTCACCAGCGCCTGATGGACGCCGGCGGGGAGCGCAGAACCACCGTCTATGGTGATGGCGCCTACCGAATCCGGCCCCGGTCCTTTGGCGAGCCCACACCGGGCCGACTATCGCGAAATGTGCTCGAGCGGGGCCAGCGGTGCAGTACGGCAGGAAGCCGTAGCGCTCGGGTTGCCACTTCATGGCACCATGCAGCCGACGGCAATTCCTGAGTTCTTTGTCCGCTTTCTCACCGAACCAGGCGACCGGGTCATCGAACCGTTCCGCGGCACGGTTCGAACTGGCCTCGGCGCTGGACGTATTGGCCGACGCAGGCTCGTCTCAGAATGGATTCTTCAATATATCCGCCGTGCCGCCGAGTTGTTTCGAGAGGCCGCCGGGTTCCACCTCCACCCGGCCCTGCACTGGGCCAATCAACCAAGGTAGCAATGCAGCAGTTCGAAAACGACCAATCCGAATACCCGAAGCCTGAGACCGTCCTAGCCATCCGCGGCGCGATCGCAACCGGCCGCCACGGCGGTTCGATGGGGCCTGAGGGTCACTGGCTCAACGAGTTCTGGCAGATCGGCCGGACGCTTCGCGACCACAGCGAAATGCTGCAGGGCTTCCAGGGCACGGCGCGCCGCGGCCTGCTCAGCACTTCGACGCGATACCTCGCCATCAACGAGCCGGTATTCGAACAGCCCGACGAGCGATCTTAACGGGCAGCCGGCCGGTGCAAGGCATAATTCCGGCTTCTCCACCCGGACCTTGCCATGCCAACCGGCCTGCTCAACTGCGCCCACTGCGATGGCGCCCCCCTCTTCATCGCCGGCCGTCTGCAGGCTGTCGTCGTCTGTGAGGAATGCGGTATCTCAACGTCGCCAGTCCGCCTGGAATCCACCGACACGGACACCGCTTCTGCGCAGTTGCGCGCGATCTGGAACTCCCGGGTGGAACACCGGCCGGCAGACCAGCAGACGATTTCCATGCTCGCCCGGCGTGAGCTGACCTCGTCCGACATCCCCTATTTCCTGAACCTGCTCGCATCGACTACCACCGATTGGGCAACGAACGGGCCGAAATTCGCAGCCATGGCCGCAGCGTTGGCGCAGCCGGGTTTTCAGTTCAAGCACGTCTCGCCGCCGGAGACCGTCATCGAGGATGCCGGCCGCTATCGTAAGGTTGTTCGGCGATCCAAGGTTATCTATATCGATGGTGCCCCAATGGTCCGGTTCGAACACGTACCCGCCCTGACTGCGATCATCGCTGAAGAGGCGAAGGAGAACGACGAATGGCCGTTCCCAATTCTAGAAGAGTTCGTCGCCCGAGCCGTGGACAGCCTTCCGGATAGCACCGAACCTTGACTTCGCCCGGCCTGCGGCAAGCTGGAAGCGCTACTTTGATCTGGAAATCCAAATGCTGCGGCCGCCCGCCCTCTCGATCCTCTTCTTCCTCGCACCGACCAAGGTCGGCGCCAAGGACTTACCGGCACCAGCCTGTGCTTACGTATTCGCTCATGGCCAGCAGCCGGTCATCACCAAGGCCAGCCACACCCGAATTCTGTGCTAATGCGCATATGCGGTCATGCACTCCGCCCAGACGCGAACGGCGCTCTGGTCTGCGAACACCTCACTCGGGGGGCGGCTGATGCCGCTCGCGCGCTGCCGCGGGACAGCGACTTCTACGAGGAAGAGCGGTTGCCTGCCGGTGAGCGAGGCAGCTTGCGCGACTATGGACGTGGCGCTGGGCTCGACCGTGGCACCTGGCATCCAGCGCCGACTTTGGCGACAAGGCGTCGCAGGCCGAGAGCTTTAGGCTGGCAGGCCTTCCGGACGAAATCAGGGAAGCGGATTCGCCCCCGCAGCGCGCCAGCGTCGCGGATGAATGCCGACTTTTGCGCACCAGCCGCAGCCTACATCGCGCGCAATGATGCGGCACCTGCATACAGTGTAGTGAGCATCGCAGAACTGGTTCACTTTGCCGGCGTGGATCCCTTCCCATCGCTGCCAAAGTCGATGCGAATGTCCCCGATGGACTTGCCACCGCCCATGCCGGCATCCGGGCGAGCGGCCAGCGCGGGCGCGTTTCATTCGCCTGGCTGGCCAGCGCCGACTCGGCAAAGGCGGTGCCGGCTCCAGACGCTGTACAGGAGCTTGTCCGCGCGGCCGGCTCCTTGGTCGCGCTGGCGGCAGCCTACGCACGATCGTCCCCAACTCGCGTTCCACAGCGCACCGACCTTCACGGTTGTTGGATGAGCTCTTGCGGCCGTACGCTGGCTTTGCACGCAGTCGATTGTCGCGGTTCGATAAGGCAAAGCGATACCGGACGAAACGACCCAAGTGCAGGCCATGGCGCTACCAGTTCCTGCAAAAGGGATCGCAAGGACCGCCGTGAGTACGAGTATGGAAAGAACCAGCCAGCCCCAGTCCAGATAGCTTTGCTAGCTCAAAGACCCCCCAGTTGCCGCAACAGAAATGGCAACGTGCCGCTCGCGGCAGCGCTGGATCGAGCCCTCGCTAGATTTTGCTCGATGGAGCGACGCGGCTTTTCGGTAAAAGCGACCCTTCTCCTGCGAGCATTCTGGGAAAACAGTATGAGCATGCTCATACCTTCGCGATCGAGCGTTTGCCGATACTGGCCGGAAGGCCGGCCGACCAGCGTCGGATAAGAGCCCGCTTCCGAAGAGCAGTCCCGGCCTCAGCCCTCCTTCGCGAGAATTCGATAAAGCTTGGTCCTTGAAATCCCAAGCTGCCGCGCAGCCACTGCTTTGTTGCCATCGGCGGCCAAGATAGCGGCCTTGACCTCATTCAGAGTGGGTTCCTTCTTACCCAAGCTCAACTGGGTGGAATAGGTAGAAAGATAGGCATTCGCTTTGGTCGCCCGGCTGTGGCCAGCGGCCTCCACCACCTTGCGCATCGCTTCGCGGTGTGCCTCCACATCAACAACTGGCCCGCTCCCCTTCACAGCCGCCGGCTGGCCGCTCTCCCGCTTATACATCTGCTGCAGGTATTGGTGACGCAGCCCGTGCGCCGTCACACCGTCGCCGTCTTTGGTGATTCCGTGCTTCTCCAGAACGGTATAGAAGCGTCGGCGCCACCGAGTCTGGGAGAAGGAAGCAGGCATCAGCGTGCCTCGCTCCGGATTCGTGACGTATGCAAGTGTTGCCGCTTGCCCGAGCAACTCGTACTGCCAGCCGAACTCTATCGGGACCCGGCGGGCGCGCCCGCCTTTTGTGCCGTCATGCACGAGCAGCATTCCCGATGGCAGGACGTCCAAAGCAGGCCGCAATCGCCAGCTTTCCTTTGCTCGCAGGCCAAAGCCAGCTTCCAGCTTGAGCTGCAGTGCGACGTGGGCGTCCGTGACCGCGATCTCGGCGATCTTCGCCGCCGCATCAATGCCCTTGCCATCCCACGAACGGTCTTCGCGCGCAACATAGCTGCGCTCGTATCCGGCCGGTCGCTGCACATAGTCTTCGATTCGGCCGACCACGTTGGTCTTCCCCATCCATGACATCAGCGCACGCAGGTGGGTGAGGCGTAGCTCCACCGTTCCCACGTTCAGCTTGCGCTCCTCCACCCAATACTGGACCAGCCAGCGGATGTGCTTCTGCCGAATGCTGTAGGGCGAGGTTACGGCCATGCCACCAATGCTGCGCAGCTCCACGAACATGGCGAGAAGTGCCTGCACGCGCTGTCGCTGTGACATCTGCGACAGCGATCTGCCGCTAACTCGCGTCCCGCTATGCGGCAGGTGCAAGTGTTCCGCAGCCAGTACTGCGAACTCAGCCTTGAATCTCTCCGGCAGGTTGTATTGGTTAATGATGGGGCGCAGGTTGATAGTCTTAGTCATACGGCGTTCTCGAACTTTTGCGCTTCGCGCGTGCGGCCACGGGCGAGTGTCCGCCATGGGACCTCGCAGCTCGCTGCTGGACAGCGCCGACCCCCGATCCGGCTTTGTCCCCTCGGTGCTCCGGGGTACCACCCCCAGCTTTCCAGCCCACCCAGCCGGTCTTGCCACTACCTTCCTGTCCTTTAGCGATGCCAAACCGATCAGCCCTGAGCATGGAAGCAATGCGTCGTGACTGTCCGCAGTGCGGGCGCAGGCCTTCGCCTTGCACGCCGCTGCGCGGCCACCCTATCCGGTGCATCAATGGATGCCAGCCTGACGGCGCCAGGGATTTCGTCCTGGTGCAGCCGGCCGATGCCGTGATGAGTGATTACTTGTTGCGCCGTTCTGGTACCGGTAGCGCCCCCCGGGTCGATATTGCTCAGAAGCCTGCGTCCACCGCTCGTTCGGTACGCAAACAGCTCCCCGCCCCAAAGCCGGATCATCCCTGCTGCGGTGTGTCGGGCTTCGTGATCCGCGCCCAGCCAAGCGGCTGAAAGGGCGTCGGGCATTCGTGGAAATTCCACAGAGCACCTGTCCGGTGTCCGGCTTCGGAATTGTCCACACTGCGGTCTATTTTCACGAACAGACCGCCAATCGGCTTGGTATCGCGGTGTCCGGTGTCCTCACTATCCGACACGGTCCATTTGATTTAATTGAAAAAAATGCCGTTTCAATTTCCGGCGTGAACAACTGGCGATCGCAAGGCCCGAATGTCGGGGTTTTGCGTGCTGGATTTGCCGCGCAACTGGCGGCGAGGTCGATGCGTCGGGGACGCGGTAAGTGCTCGAAGCATATACCAGGCATGGGCCAAACGGCAACGTTTGCCACTGCAAAATCGCGAGCTTTCGGCGACTTGACTTCGATTTTCCGACGGTAGAGTGGGCTATGTCGATGTGCCATCTAATCCGACGCTCTCAAAGCAAGACCGACAAAGTCCGACCAAGTCCCAGATGCTCCCACCGACCTGAGGCGAGTGAATGGGGCTCGGAGGTACAAAGTCCCACTTGCTCGGAACACGAAGGACATTCGACACATCGGAGCCATCCACTTCAATGAATCGCCAAGGAGCACAAATGAGAATCTCGACCGTCGCAATCGATGTTGGCTACGGCAACACCAAGTCCGCCTTTCCGCTTGGCTCGGACATCGCAACCAACATGTTCCCCTCGCTGGCACCCATTGCCGCAACGTCCTCTCTCACCGCGCATACCGGCGGCATCTTCCGGGCTCGAAACGTAGTGAATGTGGAGGTCGATGGTGCGCGATACGAGGTCGGACCCGATGTTTCGCTGAGCGCCGCTCATGTCCATACCGGTCGCTCCCTGTCTGAGGATTATGTAACGACACCCAACTACGCTGCCCTGCTCGCCGGCTCGCTGCACTATGCCAATGCCATGGAAGTTGATCGGCTCGTCCTGGGCCTGCCGGTGCACAATACGCTGAAGTACGCTGCCTACCTCAAGGACCGTTTCACCGGCACCCATAACTTTGGGTGGGGCGACGTTCACATCAACAGCGTGCTCCCGCTGCCGCAGCCGCTGGGCACGCTGATTACGTACATCCAGCAAAACGGCAAGAAGTACGACCCTGAGAACGCATACCTGGTGATCGATGTCGGCTACTTCACAACCGATTGGGTGGTGGCGCGTGGCTACACCATGGACGACACGCGAAGCGGCGGGGTGCCTGGAGGCGTCGCGCGCATCTACCAACAGGTGGCAAGCCTCATCTCGGCTGACCGTGGGCATCCCACCGACAGCATCGAACGCATCGACAAGGCCATCCGCGACGCCAAGCCAATGGTGTTTTTCGGTCAGGATCTGGACGTTTCGCCCTACCTGGCAGAGGCCATGGCCGTCACCCATCAGCCGGTCAAGGAAATCCAGGCACGCGTCGGCCGCACCGACGATATCCGGGCAATCATCCTGACTGGTGGCGGGGCCCAGCTCTACGCCCCGACAATTCGTGCTGCCTTCCCGCACAACGTGATCCACATCATGGACGCGCCCTGCTTCGCCAACGTTCGCGGCTTCTATACCATCGGTTCCGCACGGCAAGTCGCCAAGGCCGCCTGAGGACGCCCGCCATGGACAAGCTCCAGATGACCGTGACGCTGTCCGCCGACTCGGCTCCTGATCTGCTCGCGTATCTGCGGCAGTTCCCGGGAGCTCGGGAGCGGGCGTTCATGCTTAAACTGCTCGCGCAACGGGGGCTGCAGCTTGTGCTCAGCGCTGGTCCCGACACGCTGCTGCGTCCTCCCACTGCTGCAACGACGCCGACCGTTGCAGCACCGGTACCGCCTCCACCGCTGCTGGCTCACCCCGAACCCTCAGGAGCGAGGGAGCGGGAGACCGCCGCACCATACGCTACAGTAGCCGCGATCCTGCCATTGTCGCCGGCTGCGGCAGGCCGGCTTGCTGCGGATCGACCGCAGGTTGCCTCAGCCCATGCACAGGAGCGGCCACGGGCTACACCGGCGCCCGCATCTGAGCCTGCCGCGGACGGTCCTGATCCGCTTGCGGGACTGGATCTCGGTGCGCTCAATGACGCAATGGCGCGATTCGGCTAAGCGAGAATCTGCGGCGCACGGCGGCGCTTGACTCCGCCTCTTCATGTGGCAACCTAATAGCATTCAGAGAAAACAGGAGGATACCGAGCCATGTTTGAATACCTGTCCACGACTCAAGGCATTAACCGCTTCGTCTTCACTGTCCTGATTGGGTGGTGTCTTCTGGAGGCCGTCCTGGTCGTCTACAACGGCGTCAAAAACCGAAAGCGCGGCTGATCTTCGATCGGGATAGGGGCAGGCCTCGCGGCCTGCCTCCTCCCACACCACCGTGCATACGGGTCCGTACACGGCGGTTCGGATCAGTTGATCGGCGATGGTCCCAGCGACGGAAGGCCCAACGAGCGGAAGTAACGATTCGACAGCGCCTTGTTCAGTGCCGGGCTGTGGCTTAGGCGCCAGACACCGTGGGGCGAACCCGCCGTTTGTGCGGCAAGGTTGCGGTCCACGCCTCGCGCAACTAGCTCCCGGAATCGGGTCCGGCCACGCTTCCACTGCGTCCAGAAGAAGCAGCGTAGGCGGCGTCGGGTCCATTCATCCAGTTGCTTGAGCACGCTGGGCGTTTCACAGAAACCAAAGTAGCCACGCCAGCCCGTCAGATATCGTTTCAGCGTGCCGATCAACTGGTCGACGCTGATCCCGCGCGAGCGTTGCGTCAGTTCCCGGACCCGATCCTTGAAGCGAGCCAGGGCCTTGGGCGCGATGCGCCTTCTGACCTGCTCCCGCCCCAAGAAGGTGAAGCCCAGAAACTTCCGAGTGTGTGGCCGGGCGACCGCGCTCTTCGCCTCGTTGACCTTCAACTTCAGCTTGCTGGTGAGGAAGGCTTTCAGCCCACCCATCACCCGTTGGCCCGCGCGTTCGCTGCGCACGTAGACGTTACAGTCGTCTGCGTACCTCACGAAGCGCAGTCCGCGTCGCTCAAGCTCGCGGTCTAGATCGTCGAGCAACAGATTGGATAACAACGGTGACAGCGGACCGCCCTGGGGCGTGCCCTCGTCCGTTGCACCAACCAGCCCGTTCTCCAGCACACCTGCCGTCAGGAAGGAGCGGATCAGCTTCAGGACGCGCCTGTCGCTGACCCGCTTCGCCACCCGGCTCATCAGGATATCGTGGTTCACGCGATCGAAAAATTTCTCGAGGTCGAGGTCTACAACCCAGCGATGCCCTGCCTGGATGTAGCCCTGTGCGCGCTCCACGGCCTGATGCGCCGAGCGTCCCGGACGGAAGCCGTAACTGGAGTCCGAGAACGTCGGGTCCCACTGCCTTTGCAGCACCTGCAACACTGCCTGCTGGACGAACCTGTCGAGCGCAGAGGGGACGGTCAGCGCGAACTGCACAAGCGCTCAACGAGCATTTGGGATGGGCTGAGATCCGCCATCCGTTTCATCCGCTCCGGGGCCAGCGTTTTCCGGTCCTGAAGACGCGCCGGGTGACAGGCGTCGACACATTGCTACTGGGTCATGTCGAGCGCGGCAGCTTCAGCATTGCCCGCGAATGGACCGACTGGGGCGCGCCTGCCGTCGAAGACGATTGCGAGATCCCTGTGTCTCGCTTCGATCTGGGCATGCTGCTGGAGCTGATCGCGTTGATCGACCAGCTTGCCGCTTCGTCCTCCAAGAAGTCATCAACCAAAGGAGCTTGATCAATGCATTTCATTGCCCTACTATCAGACCAGTTTTTAACGTGGTCCGCCAATGGAAGATATTCCGTCGTCAACATTACGCAGGCGTCGCGCGCAATTGCTCAAGCAAATGCCGGCGTTGGACACGCTCTTGCGGGGCTCGCTCATCGAACGCTACAAGCGCTGCGGCAAGCCCGGCTGCAAGTGCGCCGATGGCCCAGGTCATGGCCCCAAGTACTACTTGTCGGTGAGTTTTCCCGGGCGCCGACCACAAATGGACTACGTGCCACAGGCCGATTACGCCGACGTCACCGAACACCTGGCGAACTATCACCGGGTCCGCGAGATCATCGAGGAGATCTGCGAGATCAATCGCGAACTATTACGCCGCCGCGAGGCGCTATAAGGGGCGTCGGTGAGCCAGTCGCCGCTGTCGCTCACCAACTCCATCGACCTGCAATCGGCCGGCGTACTCATCGCCAACATGCTCGAAGCCTGGCTCATCGCAGAGCCCGCGCTGGAGTTGACCGAGGAGGCCGTCGATGAACACCAAGATCACCCCCCAACATCAGAGCAAGCCGGCGTACATCTATATCCGCCAATCGACGCTGGCCCAGGTGCGACACCATCAGGAGAGCACGGAGCGCCAGTATGCGTTGCGCGACAAAGCGCTGGCATTGGGCTGGCCACAAACGTCGATCCGGATCCTGGATCGGGACCTCGGTCAGTCAGGCGCGCAGATGACGGGCCGCGAGGACTTCAAGACGCTGGTGGCAGATGTCTCGATGGGGCACGTGGGCGCCGTGTTTGCGCTGGAGGTCTCGCGCCTGGCGCGCTCGAATCTGGACTGGCATCGCCTGCTCGAGTTGTGCGCCCTCACCCATACCCTGGTAATCGACGCCGATGGCTGTTACGACCCAGGCGACTTCAACGACGGCCTGCTGCTCGGTCTCAAAGGCACAATGGCACAGGCGGAACTGCACTTTTTGCGCGGGCGCCTCCAAGGCGGCAAGCTCAACAAGGCGCAGAAGGGTGAGCTGCGCTTTCCGCTCCCGGTTGGGTTGTGCTATGACGACGAAGGCCACATCGTCCTGGATCCCGATGACGAGGTGCGCGGCGCCGTGCAGTTGGTGTTTCGTCTCTTTCGAGAGACCGGCAGCGCATACGCGGTCGTCAAGCGCTTTGCCGAAGATGGCCTGCGCTTTCCGAAGCGCGCCTATGGCGGCGCCTGGGCGGGCCGGCTCATCTGGGGGCGCCTGAGCCATGAGCGCGTGATCGGCCTGATCAAGAATCCTTCGTATGCGGGCATTTATGTCTTTGGACGGTACCAGTACCGCCAGCGCATCACGCCACAGGGGGAGGTGCATAAGCGCGTGCAGCCGGTACCCAAGGCAGACTGGCGCGTCCATCTACCCGACCATCACGAGGGATACATCAGCCCGGAGGAGTTTGAGCGGAACCAGGCACGCCTGGCGGGCAACCGGACCAACGGTGAAGGCACCGTGCTCAGCGGTCCGGCGCGTGAAGGATTGGCGCTGCTTCAGGGGATGCTGATCTGTGGCTGCTGTGGTCGGGCGCTGACCGTGCGCTACCAGGGTAACGGTGGCATCTACCCAATGTACTTGTGCAATGCGCAGCGCCGCCAGGGTTTAGCGACCAGAGATTGCATGAGCGTGCGCAGCGACCTGCTCGACAACGCGATCGGCGAAGCGATGCTCGCGGCCCTGCGGCCAGCCGAACTCGAACTCGCCGTGACCGCCCTGAACGAACTCGAGCAGCGGGATCAGGCCATCATGCGTCAGTGGCATATGCGCATCGAACGCGCCGAGTATGAAGTCGCTCTTGCCGAGCGTCGCTATCAGGAATGCGATCCCGCCAACCGTCTGGTCACGGGCACCCTCGAGCGGCGCTGGAATGACGCGATGCTTCGCCTCGCAGCGATCAAGACGGAAGCCGCCCAGTTCCAGAGCCAGAAGGCGCGCGTTGCCACACCCGAACAGAAGGCCCAGATCCTCGCACTGGCGCGCAATCTGCCGCGCCTCTGGCGTGCTCCGGCGACCCCGGCGAAGGATCGCAAGCGCATGCTGCGACTGCTCATCCGGGACATTACGGTCGAGAAACTTCCCGCAACCAGACAGGTGGTCCTACACGTGCGTTGGCAGGGCGGCACCTGTACCGACACCACCGTGACTTTGCCCAAGCCGGTCGCCGACGCGATGCGCTATCCCACTGCAACCGTCGAGCACGTGCGCAAACTGTCGCAACATTTGTCCGACCCGCAAATCGCTGCGCACCTCAATCAGGAAGGCCTGCGCAGTTCAACTGGCAAATCGTTCACGCTCTCCATGGTCAAATGGATCCGCTTCCGGTACGGGATTGCGGCGACCAACTTCATGCGGCCTGACGAACTCACGGTTCAGCAACTCGCTCACCGACTGGGCATCAGTCCACACGTCGTGTATTACTGGATTGAGCGCCAAGTCGTCCACGCTCGTAAGCTCGACGGGCGGGGCCCATGGTGGATCACGCTGGATCCCGTCAAGGAACAGCAACTGCGGGACTGGGTGCGCACTTCAGGGCATCTTCGGGGGCAACATTCCCACACTCAACTGTGAGAGGTGCATTATGAGATCACCGTCGGTATGCCGAGATTGCGGAACTCCCCCGGTTTGCCGACTTTCGGGATCGAGACCTGCCGGACCGGTTGCGGCTGATAGGTCCGCGCACGCAGTTCTGCCTGCAGACGGTCCAGATGCTGGTCCGCCTGTTCGGCAAAGTCTGCCACGCTGATTCCATCGACACCGCCACTGCCCCGGTTGGCCCGGACTCGCTCCCAGGCGACTTCCAGATTCTTCCGTTGAAAAACCTTGTCAATTAATGAGTGGACCTTCCTTGCTTCCATCGGGTTGATCCAGTCAGACAGTCTCCTCGGGCGCGGATGTACGGGTATTTCACTCATGGAACTGATCCTCCTCCGTGTCCTTACTCACTGTCGTCCGGGCTCTTCCCAATCATCTTCGCCGGCTGCCTTCCCCGACCCA
The DNA here is from genome assembly GCF_008801925.2 of Cupriavidus basilensis. Taxonomy (NCBI): domain Bacteria; kingdom Pseudomonadati; phylum Pseudomonadota; class Betaproteobacteria; order Burkholderiales; family Burkholderiaceae; genus Cupriavidus; species Cupriavidus basilensis. The sequence continues at coordinate 384,637 of NZ_CP062805.1, forward strand.
CTTCTGTCGCCGATCGCTCGGTCACGTGGTTTTGGCCACGCTTCAGGTACTACTCAGCCGTCCGACTACTGGCACAGCACCGCTCGCCACTTCGCTCCTCGCTTATAGGCTCACTTCCCGCGGTGCCACCCGCAGACTGTGCCAGTCCTCCTGAGGTCACACGCTGTTCTTCCGTACCGTGCCGTCCGCAAACACCTTGGTGCGGTGGGTGAATGAGAACGCCTTCGCCCCCATACTGCGGGCTCGACCTTGCCCCACCTTTGGCCGACCGGTTCGTCATCGGGGCAGCCCCCATCGACTACGGCCCGGTACTTCTCCTCATGCCCTTCGGATTCCACCTCGCGGTGGACACCCTGCCCTCCGGAGACCTACGGGAAGGTGGCTCCAGGTCTGCCTTGGCTGTCTCCGGCTTTCGCCTTCGTGCCCGGTTAGGCATCTCCATACCTGCCTTCTCTCTCCGGCCAGCGAGGCATTACCCCCGCTTTTGGATATGACGCCCCTCATCTGAGCGTCAGAGGGACTTGAACCCTCCCGAACAACGCGCTGCTCAGCGCACAATATGGCCTCTGCTGACTTCTACACCGCCATCCCGACGCCTCTCGACGTCGGTAGCACCATGGCAGCGGTGCAGATCTCCCCGGGTATGACGCACCCACCTTCACGCTTATGCCTGTCGGATATACGCCGCACCGTTCCGTGCAAGTACTGGGCTTTGGCAATTTTGGCTACCTCACCCCGATACGACGCCTCATCCGCTTCCTGTTCGTCAGGCCAGCGCTTTGCCTCGGACTTCCTTCAGACTCCCAGTCGCCCGGGAAACCCTTGTCTCTGGCTAACACTTCCCCTTGCCGGGTGTGTAAGGGACTTGCACCCTCAAGTGAGTGCGCCCTGCCGGGCGCACCAAAAAAAAAAGGTTCTTCACCGATTTCCGGGGAAGGCCGCCCGGATCTTCAGGAAGAAGTAATGGTCATCGCGGAAGCCATAGGCCATCCGTTTGATGACCTTGATCCGGTTATTGATGCCTTCCACCAGATTGGTTCCCAACGGCCAGCGGCTGTGAGCCAGGATGCCGGGTAAATATGGCTTGAGGCGTTTGGCGAACAGGCACAGAGGTGCGATGCCGCTGGCCATTGCGCGCTCGTACCACCCTTGCCAGAAGCGCCGGGCGTAGCCGGGATGCCGATATGTCCAGAGCGTCTTGAGATCGTCCTTGAGCACGTAGACGGTCATCAGCGCTTGGTTGGCAGCCAGTATTTCATCAAGCCGGATCTGATCGGCCTCACGCGTGACGTTCTCCCGATTGCGCAGCAGTAACCAACGAGAAGACTTCACCACCTGACGAGCGGTCTTGTCGCCGCGCAGCCGATTAGCCTCATCCACCCTGACGCGGTCGATGACCTCACGACCGTACTTGGCCACCACGTGGAACAGGTCATAGACAACCTCCGCTTGCGGGCAGTGCATCCGCACTTCCAGGTCGTAGGCGGTATTCATGTCCATCACCGCGGCGCGAAGCCGGGCACAGCCTTCAGGGCCAAGCAGCTTGAAGAAGGGCCGGATTTCCTCTCGGGAGCGACCGCGCCCGACCCAGAGTACCCGCTTGCTCGACGGCTCGACGATGACTGTGGCATAGCGATGGCCCTTCTGGATCGCAAACTCGTCCATCGCGATCACCGTGACCCCGCTCAGATCGACCGGTCCCAATTCCCGCTCAAGATGGCGCAGATCGATGCGCTTGACCGTGGTCCAGGCCAACCGGTAGAAGGCCGCGACATGGCGCAACGACATGACCTTGCACAGTTGCGCTACGCTGGCCGCAAGCCGCGTCGTAACCCGCGCATAGGGCGCGAGCCAGTCCAGGCGCTCCAGCTTCGGGCCACATCGCCGGCAAGCCAGACGAAGTCGCGGCACGATCAGCTCCACCGGAATCTCGAACACAGGCAGATCCCGCACGCGCCGCTCTACCCGATCATGGATACTGCTAACGCCCCGACCACAGCCATCGCAGCACCGCCTACGGCGCCCCTTAGGTTCCAGCCGGATGATGCAAATACGCTGCCCATTGCGGGTCTCTTCCCAACTATCGCGCATGCGATAGCCTTCCCAGCAGCCGAGCTGGGCCATACAATCGCGTGGGGCCAACCTCCACCTTCCTGATTCTTGTTGTGTCGCAACTCCAAGATAACAGTGGTGGGCGTGTTGGCCCTTTTTGTTTCTAAACGGTCACGCAGATCGGCGAAGAACCAAAAAAAAGCCCAGCAGTTTGCTGGGCTTTTTTGTGAATGGGATGGCCTCTCAGTGAAGAGTCGGCGCCAAACAGTAGTCGAGGGCGGAATCGAACGAGAACTTCCGGTCTAGGAACGTGAAGCCACCGGACGGCTCTCGGCGGTACACATCGAAGAATTGCGCTTCCGATTGTCCGGCCTGAACTTCCGTAGCGGCGGTCGCACGCATAGCTTGGATATGCAGTTTATTGATGATTGCTGTGAAACCCTTTTGCGGCATTGCTTTTCTCCTCGGAGAGCCTGCCAAGGGGGGACTCCTTCCCTGTGGGAAGGACCCACAGGGCAGAGGTTAGGTAAGGCGCCACCGGCTGGTGGCGAACTGATCAGGCGGTAACAGCCTGTTGAGACATCAGGCGCAACTGGTACTCGGTGCGCCATTGATCGCAGAAGTCGGTTCCACGAACCTTTGGTCGATGCATGACGGTGTGCAGCCCTTCGGCGCGCAACCGCTTTTCCAACGCGAGCGCGTCGGCCATGCCTGGGGACTTTCGGGTCTTCGGGTCGATCCTGTCAAAATCCGCGAAGATGTGGACCGTGCGGATGCCCAGGTCCGGCGGCACCACAAACTGACTCAGCAGTACCCGGTTGAGGCAATTCCATGCCGGCACGCCGAAGAGCATGTACGCCGCATAGGCGCTCTCCAGCCCTTCCGCGACACCAACTTCACCATCGCGCGGTTGCATCAGACGCACTGCACCACCGGTCAGCGGCAACGCAGACACACCATTGCGCTTGGCCGGGAGGATCTCCCCATCCGCAGTGATTATCGTCGCCTTGGCGGGCTGTCGCGGGTCGAGCGACGTGCGATGCACCGTGGCCATGCGCCCATCTGGCCGTGTGAATTGCGCAACGATGGTCGGGTAGCGGCCAACAAGCTGGCCTTCATACCAATAGTCCTGCACCGCCAGGCGCAAGGCCGTTGGCCGCGGCGCGCGCAGGCCAGGAACCCGGGCAGCAAGATAGCGCATGGCGTGATCGCCAGGCACCAGCCCGGCAGCAGCTTCCCACTGCTTCGCAATACGCCGCATCTTGGTGGCGGGATCTACTGCTTTCCCCCGGCGAGCTGAATTTGGCCTCGTAAAGGGGGGGTCGATCGGCACAGCCCGCTCGCCATTCAAGTCCCGCCACAGTTCCGAGTAGGTCATGCCGGTGTAGCAACGCACGAGCTCGAGGCCGTCGCCGGCTTTCGGATTCCCTGCATTGCACTTCCGGCAGACCCAATCGCCGCGGCCGCGTTTGTTGTCATAGGTAAAGCGGTCATGGCCACCACAGAGGGGGCACGGACCTGGGCGTCCTCGCCAGAAGTTGTCCGTCAGGACTTCCGCTGGCACGTACTGCCTCACCAGAGCGTCCCATTGAGCGGGCGTCCAGCTTTTTACGATATCACTCAGTTCTTTCATGGGATGGCTCCAGGTGGAGGGTTGGTCGATGCCTGAGACAGGCGAAGGAACGCTTGCTCAAAAGACATCCCGGCCGAGGCCAGAAGGTCTTTTCAGCATTGCGTTTAGCTGAGGGGAATATGGGGATTTGGCCGAGCGGCCGAGAAAGGCACCGCTGCTACCGGGCAAGCCGGTAGCAGTTAGTTCAAAGAGGCACTTCTTGGAGGAGCGCGTCAGTACATCGGCGCGCCATCGTTGCGGAAGGGAATGCCATCGAGCACTGCAGGTCGCGCGAAGGGAATCTCATTGTCGTCGAATCCGCCGAATCCACCCGACGGCGGTTGCGCAGGCTGCTGACGCGCCGCGCCCGAGCGTTGCGTTGGCGGAGCCGAGCGCTGCTCGCTCCCACGACGCTGCTGCGAATCCGCTCGCTCTGCGCCGGCATCGCCGTCGTCATCGTTGACACCCGCGCGACCACTGAGCATCTGCATTTGATCGGCGACGATCTCGGTACTGTACTTGTCCTGGCCGGACTGATCCTGCCACTTGCGCGTACGAATGCGGCCTTCGATGTAGACCGGCGAACCCTTGCGCAGGTACTGACCAGCAATTTCTGCCAGCTTGCCGAAGAACGAAATGCGATGCCATTCGGTGGCTTCCTTCATTTCGCCGGACTGCTTGTCCTTGTAGCGATCGGTGGTCGCAATACGGATGTTTGTCACCGCGTCGCCACTGGGCATGTAACGAGTTTCAGGATCTGCCCCGAGGTTGCCCAGGAGGATGACTTTGTTGACGGATGCCATGGTGCTTCCTATTCAATGAACGAGATTGATGTTCCAGACCCACCTGTCCCAGAGCTTCTGCTCTCCGGTCCTTGGGTCCTTAATGGGATCGCCAGTCTTCTTATCGAAGGCTGGCACCTTTTCCTTGCGCAGGCGTTTGACCGCAACACGGTCACCCAGCTTGCAACCGGCTTCTGCGAGAGCGTCCTTCAGACCTTCGCCCTGCAGGGTCTTCTCGCCGGCACTCGTGTACAGCTTGACGGCAAACGAAGTGTAGGTACGAGGCCCGCCAGACTTACGGTTGGGGAACTCCATTTCGCCCCACTCGATGAGCTTGCCCACGGTGTAGGCGGAAGAGGAACCCTTTTCAGAGGAGGCGCTTCCGCCCCCTTCCCGCTCGCCGTCTTCGCGTTTGCTGCGCGATGGCTGGGCGCCATCCAAGCTACGCGTTGGCTGAAAGCGGCGCCCTCCTGCTGGCGCGTCACTACTTGTCGGCACGTCCGGCGTGAGTTCGCGCTCGGCTTGAAAAATGACGTCAGCCGCGACCTTCTCCAGCGCTTCGCCTGGATGCACGCTGACCTGTTTCCAACGAGGGATCACCTCCGGCAGCAGCTTGTCGCCATACGGCGTGCTTTGCAGCCGATGATGAAAGCCCCCAACGAAGTGGATCACGCGATCACCTTCGTCCCGAAGCAGATGGGGGACGCCGTGAACATAGAACTGCCGCTCGTTGGCGGCGCCCGTGCCGACCGGGATCGTGCTGGGAGAGGATGACCCTCTGTGTTCCGCGCTCAGAACACCGGCCACACGCTTGATGAGATTGAGCCAAGTCATGGTCTAAAGAAGGGAGCCACAGCACAAACGTCGGACCACATCGAGGTCGCAACGCAGCCTGGCATGATTGAGAATCACGTCTTGCAGGGTCTCAGGGTCGACCCCGGATACTGCGCAGACGTAGCTATATGGCAACGCGCCATTCCAGTAGCCAAAGATCCAGCCGAGCGTCATCGAGTATTCCTCCAGATCGAGAGGCCGATTGCGCATGCGGGCACGCAGCATCTCGGCACAGTCGATGAGGGACTCCGGCATGTTGTCGCCGCGCCGGCTATCGCAGGCGAGGCTGATGAGAGCGTCGACCATTTTCTCGCGCACCGCCTTGCTCCAGAGAGAAGGGTCGGGCAACGGGTCGAGCTTGGGAGGGGGCACTACGATGGCGGCCGCCTCACCGAAGAAGTCGAGCTGCCATCCCGCTGTTGTCGTTTCCATGATGGTCTCCGGACAGGCACCCGGAGACCCGCCAGCCGGCGGATAACGGGTACCCGCGACAGGTGGAAAGCGCCGCCTCAGAGAGGCGGCAACGGATCAGGAACGGTCGTGCGTTCCCGCTCGACGAAGCGGCGTCACCACAGCCGAGCGTTCATACGGTTGCTCGAGCGGATCTCCCACTTGATGCGATTCGTGCTTCGATTTGGATTGGGTATCCGGCATCGAAACCTTCGGCGCTGCGGGCACGGCCTTGTTCCAGACCATGGCCCGGTGATACAGGAATGACAGTCCAACGACGGTCACAAAGGCACCGACGATGAACGACTGCGACGCCATGTACAACACCATGCAGAGCATGAAGAATTTGAATGGACGCTTGATGAGATTCGTGACAAAGGATTCCATAGTTTCTCTCCAGAAACGTTGCAAGGGATTTCCTGGCAGATGCCAGGCGATGGTTCGATGCTCCGAGGGAGCAAGGAATCTCTGGAGGAACAGCTGCGCTTCAACGCGCTTGCGGCATGCAGTAGCGCATGGCGAAAGCACGCTGGCGTGGGCGGGGGACTATGAGATTGAGCGCTGCCGCCATTCGGCGCGCACTAGGTCGATGCGTCTGAACGCAGGTTTGTCACGATCCTAACGACAGAGGATCAAGGAAGGTAGGCAGAAAGCTAACCAAAACACGGTGGCTTTCCGGGAAAAACGCATGAGCATGCTCATGGTTTGAGGTCGCGTCCGCAAATTAAGGTTTGTTTATTTCTGTTTTTCGAATGTCTAATATCGACCCCTAACGTTAGGGGTAAACCCCTAAATTCCCGGGCAAACGGTACCGATAAGCGAAGCATAAGCAACCAGCTTTGCACCTGTCCCGGCAAATGACACCCCTAAATGAAGAGCTTTTGCTGACCAAAAGGCGTCGCACGTTCCGTACTCTCCATGAGGACTTGACAACGCTTCTGGGCCGTAACGCTGGTTGTCAGGTTCCTTCCAAGTGAGCGAAAAATGCCGCAGAAAAAAATCAAAACTGAAGACGTTCCTGCCGTGCGGGCAGACATCGTGAATTTCCCTGTGCAACCTGAGGTCTCCCGAGCGGAGATAGCCTTACGCAATGCGCTCGGGACTGTCCCAGTCAACGAGGACGCATTCAGCCGTCTTCTTCAATGTGTCCGAAACATTCAGCGCACGAAGGACAAGATCTCTCGTCTGCTCCAGGACCTTGGGGCGGACCTTCAGCTCATGCATGAATCAACGACGGAAATCGTCGCTGCTGAGTATGGCGACACCCGAGCGGCACGGTCACGCGCGCGGGAGATGTTCTTCACCATCGCTGAGGACGCACTCGACCTCACTCGTAGCCAGGCACAGCTATACCTGAGTCTCTACCATCGCTTTCTTCAGCACAACGGCGCGCTTTCGAAGCTCAATATTGGTGAACTTATGGTTCTACGCCGGCGTGACTACTCCGCGGAGGAAATTGACGCGGTCATCGAATTCAAGGAGAACGACCCGGCCTACCATCGCAAGGACATTCGCAAGTTCGTCGAGCGGCTTCGTAAGCAGGAGGAGGAGGTTATCGACGTCCAAACCAAGTTGGACATCGCGACAGCGGAACTTGCAAGTACGGTTTCCGAGAATGCCGACAAGGATTTTGAGATTAGGCGCCTCAACACTGAGCTCGGACGATTGGCGTCAGAACGCGACGCGGATCGGGAAGCGCTGAGTCACGTACGGGAGGAGATGACCCGGCAAAACTTGAGCTACAGCGCTATCCGGATGCAGATCGATGATCTGGAGCGCGAGAAGCGAGAGCTGCAGGACCGCATGGCGTTCTCGAAGGCCAATACCCGCCCGGAAACCGTTGAAGTGCAAGTGGTTCCGCTAGGCTACGCCTCCCTGGAAGACGCCCTGGCCGCCAAGAATGACGAACTCTCCGCGGCAAAGGCAGAGCTGGCCGATATCCAGTCGCGGCGCCAGCAGATTGAGGACGAAATCGCAGAACGCTCGTCCGTCCTGGATAAGCGTGCGCGCGCCCGTGATGAACTCGCCAAACTGGTGACGGAATTCGAGCAAGTCGTTTCGACATTCGCGTCGGTGCAGCTCGCCGTACAGATGGCCGGAGACGTTTCCGAATTCCGCCCGGCCTTGACGGTGCTCGACAGCATCGTCTCACGTCTCCACGCCGACATTCGCTCGGCCCTGAATGCCCGATGAGAGCAAAGAGCTATGCTACAGCACTCCCCCACCGCCGAGTTTGAGCGTTTGCGACTCACCAGGATGACATGCGATCGGATTCGGTCGGCAAACTATCACCTCACCGATCACCTTGCGGAACTGCTCGGCGCGCACCCTGAGCTTGAGCAGATGCTGCATATTGGCAAAGGTGGCGTCGACAAGGTCCGCAAGGCGGAGGCCACGCAACGCGATTTGATGGGCACCCCGTTCCTCGTTGTCGTGCCGACGCTCTCCGAGGTACAGGACTGGCGTTGCTTGAGTGAAAACACAACGACCACACTGGCCGTCGACACACTGCGTTCTCAGTTACCTGGCTGGACCAACGACGACAAGCTTCGCTTGTTCTACAACAATCGCCATTACATTTGGCTGATGGTCGAGTTGCTCCACGTCAGCATTCTGGCCGCGCCGCTTCTCGGGATCACCAAGGAGCTAGCAGAGTATCTGCGTTCGCTCCCGCAGCACGTCCTTGACACGGCCATTGCGCGGGTGGACTTCCCGATTTTCCGTTGGCGCCTGCATAGCAAGACTTTCTGGATCGACTTTGATTCCAGTCGGCTGGGGACCGATTCGAAAGGGCATCACTTCCTGACCTCCACCCCGCTGCGCGCCGATCGCTTGGCGACGAAGAACAGCTGGACGAACCTCCGGTTGGAGCCATTCCAGAAGAAGGTCTACAGCGAAATGATGGTCCGAAGCTACTGCCGCGCCTCGACTATCACATCGCTGCTGGGCATAACCTCGACACGTACCCGCAAGCTGTTCCACCTGATCCACGGAAAATCCTCTCCCTCCGGTCAGCTACCGACGTCGACCGCCTGGTACTTCGAACATCCTACCCATCGCCTTCAGGCGACGACCATCGTCACGCTGTATCGCATTGCATTGGCGTTCGGCGCCAATGTTCCGGAGGCATTCATCGCAGCCTACGATCTTTTTGAAAAATTCTTCGGAACTTCGTCCAAGATCTCTGCCGATCGGGCATGTCACATTTGCCGAACCATGTCCACCGATGCGCAATTGGAATTGGCACCTTGCAGGGTATGTCGGACCCCCTATCTCATTGCAAACGCGGCGCCCCGTATTGAACTCAGCCACGCATTCTCCTGCCCCGGCTGCAGTGGGCTACTTGGCGGTCCAAATGGCGCGGCGCGCCGGCACAAATAGATCAAAGAGGACTGAAGGATGATGAGTACCGCTATTCTATTCGTTCTCGTCTTTGTAGTGCCCCCGGTCCTGGCATACATGCTCGCGCGGCAATGGGGATGAAGCGGCTGGAAGTGGGCGTTGATCTGCTTCTGCACGCATTACATCGGCCTCTTCCTGCTGTATCTGCTGCCGTCAAGGGAGACCCCAAAGCTTCAGCAGTACTGCGAGAAGCATCCCGAATGCGCAACGAATATTGGCATGGCCTGCTATTGCGGATCGCGCAGCATCCGCCTGTGGCGCGAACAACGGTTCCTCTCCATGCGGCAGCACCATATTTGCAACCACTGCGGCCGGACCCCTTACACCACTGATGCTGAAGCCCCACCTTCAGGGGGTCAAAGTTGGCTTTAGTTTGTCGTCTAGATGGTGTTCCCCTTCGTGTATGCTCACGCCGGCCGAAGGCTGGGCGCGGACTTGACTTTGCGCCCCGGACGTTAAGCTAAAAATAACGGACCGATCCCCGGCCGATTCAAAATCAGAGAAGAAAAATGCAAAACTCCAAATTCGCTTTCTCGGTCCTGGCCACGGCCACGGCGCTCACTTTGGCCGCATGTGGCGGTGGTGGTGGCGACGACGGTGGCTCCAAGCAGGAGCCGAGTACACCAACCACGCCAACGGTTCCGCAGGCTCCGACGTCGGTGCCGCCGGCGACAACGGTCTCCGCCCCTTCGTACCCCAGTGGCGACCTGCGTCTGGCAGCGTTCAATGCCCTGAGCGACTATCGGATCAAGATGGGCGTCGGTGCCCTGAAGCAAGATACAGCCCTCGATGTTGCCGCGGACAACCACGTCGCGTACCTGAAAGCAAATTCTGCGGTTGGCCACGACGAAACTGCCGGCAAGCCCGGCTTTACCGGTGCAACTCCTTACGAACAGGGCGTAGCCGCGGGTGCCTCGAAGGACCAGTGGATCAGCCAAGCGGCAGATGGTTCCATCGGCTGCCTGGCGGACTTTAGGAACTCGGTGTATCACCTGCAGGGCATCACCAGCAACCAGGAGACGATCGGCCTTTCCATTCGTGACGGTTATTGCGTTATGAATTTTGGCGTAAAGACCGGTGCAAACGGCAGCGGATATGGCCTCCCGCAGTGGGGTGGACAGCAAATGGCGACGAACGCCTTTGCTTATTCTCCAATCGACGCCGAAAGCGTCCCAGGAACATTCACCGCCACCGCCGAGTCGCCAAGCCCGGCACCAGATCTGCCGAGCGCAGGCCACCCTGTCATGTTCAGGGTTCCAGCTCCCAATGCAAGTGACGTGCTGACGGTCTCAAACTTTATCCTCACGGGCCCAGCGGGTAACGCAGTTCCCGCCAGAGTTCTGGTTGCCAGCGCCGCGAAGCCGAGCTCAGTCGCTTCGGCTATCTCGGATCCCTACGTCTACAGTGGAGTGGCCTTCCTTCTCCCTACCCAACCGCTCTCGGCTGGCACTTACACCGCAACTTTCGCGGGCGCTCGCAACGGCGTAGCCATCAGCAAGTCTTGGAGCTTCACGGTATACTGACGTAGCGCCAAGCTGCAAAATTGGAAATGGCCCGCATCGATGCGGGCCATTTTCTCTTCTTCCGCGGGCTAGTCTCACTGCACTGTAGCGCCGTTATTACAAACACTGGCCGGCGCCAGGTATGTCCAAGTGAAGCACGTCCCTGGGCCGTTGCTGCCGCCGCCGGTCAAGGCCGAGTCGAACCCAGGCCCAGTAACGGCTTGAAACTGCATTGACGGTGTGCCATGAGTGATGACCCACCCGTTCACGACCGTCGACGCCCCCGGATTTCTCACGGTGACCAGCGCAGACGTCAATGCTGCGTATCCGCCAGAAGCTTTCAACTGATCGTAGGGGACACTGCCGAACAGCACATACTCTACATTACTGCCCCCGAAACCTTGCCGGGATGTGTACGAGTATGCGTACGGGGTAGCCGCTGGAACCGGCACGCCGCCACCCGCCGCAAAGCCGCCAGCAACAAGCACAAACGTCACCGTGTTTGGCGGTGGTGGAGGCGGTGGTGGAGGTGGTGGCGGCGGGGGCGGTGCCGGAGCGCCGCAAGTGGCCAGACCATTCTGGACGAGCCAGATCTTCCCGGCAGGACAGTCTGCCACTGTCATTGGTGACGCCGGAAACGTGTACAACTGTGCGGCCGCTGTTGAGAATTCGGCAGCGAGAACGCTCGCCAAAAGAATGCGCTTCATAGATCGATCTTGCTTCTAGTACATGCAGCCTGTCGTGACGGTGCCCAGCAGTTGCCCTCCAAGAGCCCCGGTATCGTTGCCGCTATACCAAGCCGCTGGCGACATGGCGCTTGCCTGCGCGTACCAGTAGGTGCCATAGTCGTTCACTGAGAAGTACGTTCCTTGAATGGGCGGCATTACGGTTCCAGTGATATTCACCATTTCCTGCCTTGGTGTGTACATCGCCCAAGCGGTGCCGCCAGGGCAGTTGTCCTTAGAGAACGTCATTCCATCCGATACGTTCTCGAATTTCCGCGTGATCGACAAGTTCCCCAACCCGTTGGTCAACGCGACATACCGGTTCCCTTTGCAGATGTAGCCGACGTTTGTACCGCTCGTGGCAAGCTGGCCATTGTTTCCGCACCACGTACCGTCGGTCACATTCGTGACGGCCGTGCCGATCGGCTGCCAAATGCCGCCGAAGCAAATCACGAGCCCCGTTCCCGTTGTGCTCGTCCGGATCGATTTGTCGACACCGCATGCGCTGCCTGGGCTTCCGGTGCTGGTCAGGTATGTCTCACCGTTGCTTGTGAGGGATGTGTTTGCCGACACCCGCCTTGCGTTGTTGACGTCATTGCCGCCCAGGTCGAGCGATGTCTGCATCTGGTTCAGCTCGGGATGCCCCGGTACCTGGACCCGGTACAGATACCCGTTATTGGCCTGCGCTCCGGTGAAGGCCAACAACGAAGCCAGCCGGCCACTCCCCGGGTTGGTGTAGTTCGCCAGCGGCACCTGCCACGCGCCGTACGCCCCATAGGCCCTGGTTGGCACCATCGTCGGGTCTCCGTTCTGCCCTGCGTATGGTACGAAGCCGCCCTGCGCACCGGCTTGCGCAGCGATCTGCACCAGCTGGCGCGTGTCTGTGATGGCACGGCCGCCCTGCGATGTGACAAGCGCCTGCAGGTTGTTTGGCGTTGGCTGCATGACCTGGAGCAACCACGTCTGCCCGAACACGTTCGTCACTGAGAAACCAGCGGGCAGATAGCCACCATTGACTAGCATCGCCGGCGTGACCGACACCGGCACACTCGCCGTGGCCTGGGCGACCAGCGTTGCGGCTTCGTCCTGCACGAACTGCAGGGCGGCCTTATCGAAAACCAGCATCTGGCTCGCCGCGGCTGCGGTCTGCACGTTCGTGACGCCGGCTTTCGCCCACGTCGCGAAGCCGGCAAGGCTCAGCATCGAGAGCATCAGCGCGATGAGATATCCGAGTATCGCTTCCATGCGTTTCTCAGGTGTTCAGCTGGACCCAGTGGACCAGCGCCCCAACGGGAATGTTCGCCGGCACGCTGTACGCCATGCCGGTTGCAAGATTGACGCCCGTGCCCTGACTTCGGACGCGGAACCACGCCAGGCTGCCTTGGGTGGTGCCGAGCAGCGACGCGCCCGCCCCTGAGGACACGCGCACATAGCCGTACACGTCCCGCCCCCCAGCTGGGTTGGCCACGGCCATGCAGCCCGCGCCGGCAGGAGTCACCATGCCCGCCGGCAGCACCGGCGTGACACTTGCTCCGACCAGGCCGGGCGTCGCGCCGGCCGTAGCTACGCAGGCTGCGCCGTAGGCCTGCGCCTGCTGTGCGGTGATGGTTGCCACCGATTCCATGCGACCGGGCACACCGGCACCGGGCGCCGCTTGCGACAACTGCGCGAGCTGCGCCACGAATCCAAGACAAAACAGGACCGTGGCGATGGGCATGATCAGGTAACCCATGACATTTCTCCTGAGGAACCAGCACGGGCCCTCGACCTCACTGGAAGGTGAGCGTAAAGGCGGCAGTCCTTGAGAAGCAGGGCCGCGCTCACGCCCTGCTTTGCGGTCCGACCGCCGCCTTCACCAAACTGAATTACCCCTTGCGAGCCACCGTTGGCAGAAGACAGCGTCATGGCATGCCCCAGGAATCGAGCAGCGTGGTGCTGCGAACCATGTCCGTCGGGAACACCCGCCGGTAATCATCGACGGAACGATCGCCGTCGTGAAGTTCGGTGGAGCCGTCGTAGCCCTGCGAGAACCCTGCGCGGGCAATCGTGCTCAGCTGTGCAATGTTGGTTGCCACTGCCCCGGCCTTGTGGCTCTGGATGCGGTTGTACCCCGCGTAGGAAACTACCAATGAGTGCCAACTGGCCCAGAACAATCGCGATGATCCGACCAAGAATCCCATCCACGTCATACCCCTAAAGTGCCATGCTCGATTACGTTGCCTTCCATCGTGGATGTGATACCGATGCAGAAGCGGTCGCTGTAGCCGCACGCTCGCCTTACTCACTGGAATGTCAGAGCGAAGGTCGCCGTGGCGCTACAGGCCGCGCCGGCGGTCGCCTGGTCGGGAAGGTTGGCCTGGTTGAACGTCGTCGAGCCGACTGTCAGCGTCACATAGTCCTTGAGACCCACGGCTGCGCTTACGCATTGCTTTGCGGTCTGTGCGTTGCCGCCGCCGAAGGTGATCACGCCCTGCGAGCCATTGTTGGCGGACGAAAGCGTCACTGCATTGCCCCACGGATCGACCAGCGTCGTACCGCGCACCATGTCCGTCGGAAACATGCCGCCAGTAACCATGGCCGCGATGTTCGCCGTCGTGAAGTTGGTATACCCGTTGTTCCCTTGCGAGAATCCGGCACGAGCGTTCGTAATCAGCTGCGTGAGGTTGGTCGCGACTACACCGGCTTTATGGGTCTGAAAGCCGTTGTAACCCGCGTAGGCAATGCCAACCAGTGCGAGCAGGCCCAAGACAATGGCGACGATGCGCCCGAGAATTCCATCCATTCGATACCCCTTTTTGAGTTTGAAATAAGCCGTTTGTTAGAACTGTCCCATCGAGGACGTGAGGATCGATGAGAGAGAGTTGGAGCCGAGCTGCAGCACCACGAAGGCCAGGAACATCAACCCGGTGAAGATCGCGGACATGACCATCCCTTTGGCGAGCAACTGCCGCTCGATGACCTCAGCGTTTTGGCGCACGGCCACCGTGATCTTTTCGGTGAAGTCATCGAAGCCCGCATATGCGCCGATTTCGTCGATTAGATCCAAGGACGGGAATCCATTGCCGGCCTGACGCATGGCCTCCGCCAGGTCCAGACCATCAGCAAGCCCAAGACGGATCGGCCGCAGCCGTGACGCCAGCCAGGGCGACGCCGAGCTGATCTGTCCCTCCAGCGCAACGGTGTCAGGTACGTTCGCCCGCAACAGTGCGACGAAGGACATCAGCCAGGTGAAGCCAGTAATCTCTCGGTACGCCGTGAACGGGAACACGTGCCGGTCACAGACTCGCCTGCCCGGCCCCGTCCATCGAGACAGCGCCCACCAACTCCAGCCGGCATATGCACCGATCCCGCCGAAAATCACTGGCGCTGGCCACCCCACCGCCAACTGCCCCATCCAGTACATCGCATAGGCCCAGTCCGTCCATCTTTGGAGCGGCAGTACATCGAGGAACTGCGGGACGATGTATCCCCCGATCAGCAGCAAGACCACGTAGAGCGTCACGAGATACACCGTTGGCGCGAAGAAGCTCGCCTGTAGCTTCTGACGAAGGCGTGTCGTCAGGTCCCGAACGTCCAGCACGAGCCGCATCGCTTCCGGCAATTGCCCCGCCCTCTCACCCGCGTCCAGCACGCTGCGCTCGAGATCGCTAAGGCTTGCGCCCATTGCCGCCATCAGTGTCTTGCCGTCGCGTACCTGGCGACCCACCTCGTTCGCCGCCTCGGCCGCGCGCTTTCTGCCGCGCCGAGCTTGCCGTTCGCGGAAATCCTCCAGAACCTGCGCGAGAGTCAGCCCATTCTCCAACTGGCTGGATGCCTGCTGATACAGGCGCCGCCGCATTCCCCAGGACAATCCGTTCACACTTGCTCCCGCATCGGAATGGCATCGACATTTCGCTCGGCGTCAACCGGATCGAGCCGGCCGGCCAGGACCAGGTCCATGGCGTGAGCGATCATCGGCTTGTCGGAGCCGGGCCGCGCCCTGTGGTTGCGCCTCGCCGCCAACACCCCGTCGTTGATGCAGTCTTGCATCAGCGCCTCGTTGGTCACTACGACCTCTGCCACTGCCTGCTGACCGACAATGCCTTCGCCATGGCAGTGTTCGCACCCTGCGCCGCGAACGCGCACGCCAAACAGATCCCCCCAAGAGCGCATCGCACGCATCATGTAGTCCGGCAGCGGTTCTGCCGCGCTTTCAATTGGCACGCAGCATTCCGAGCAAAGCAACGGGACGATCCGTTGCGCAATCAGACCGATGACCTGGTTGTGATTGCAGATCACGTCCATCGCCAGACGCACGTGGTCGAGCATGACGAGCCGCAAGAAGGTTTCGAACGGATCGGTCACGTGCAGGGTGGTCAGTACCAGGTGACCAGTGGCCGCGGCCTGCAGCGTTGCGATCGCCTCTTCAACACCACGGATTTCGCCCAGCAGTACGGCATCCGGGTCCATCCGCAGTGTCATGCGCAGCATCTCCGGAAAGCGTTCGCTTTCCGTGACAAGCTGGATCGCCCAGTCCATCGGGTACTCGGTCGGGTTCTCGATCGTGACCAGCCGCTTCTGGGGGAATAGACGGGCCTGGTGGCGGGTGCACTCGAAGAGCGTCGTCGTCTTGCCGCTGCCGGTTGGGCCCGTCACGACGATCACCCCCATGGGCCGACGAAGTAACTGCGAGATCAGTTCCACCTGTAAGGGCGTGTATCCCATCTCGCCGAGCTTGAAATCGCCCATCGGACTCTCTGGCATCCGAAGGTCCAATCGCTTCGCCGCCTCGAGCGCTTCGGACTTCTTGGCTCCCTGGTGATGTTCCCGGTATTGCAGGCGCGCCACGAGAAAGCCACCGCCGCTCTCCACCGGATAGGCCGGCCCGCGGACGATCCGCACACTGGAAAGGCCCGTGCCGGGCAGCGCGTCGCCGGCAATCTGCGCATCCTGGACGTCCAGCGGATTGTAGGTAGCGGCCTTCACGGTGGCCAAGCCCGTGTACATTGCCCGGATCAGTCGCTCCCCCTCTTCCCTGCGCATGGACAGGGCGGCGACCGTGCGCAGGTCCCCTTTGACCCGCACCTGGATCTCGGTATGGTGCTCACGGACCAGGATGTGGATATCCGAGGCGACCAGCACGGCGCAATCGGCAATCAGCCGGCGCGCCAGGCTCAACGTATGCAGGTCTGCATCCTGCAACAGGCCTGTACCGCGCTGCTGCCGCAATACCGAGAGTTCCTGCGCGGACACCTTGCGCACTTGTGGCGCCGCACCGCTGCGCCGCAGCTTCGCTTCCCAGGTAAGGAAGCGAGGCGTACCAAAGTGCCGCGCGTCCACGTAGATTTCGCAACCGTGCACCGCCAGCACCTGCTGCACTTCATCATTGGTGAGGCCGAACTCCTCGACGAGATTCTCGACATAGAGTCCGCTCTCGGACGCGCGCTGACGCAGAGCCGCCGCTTGCTCAGCCGTCAGGCGGTTCATGTTGCAGGCAACGCGGTCGAAGGTTGCCGGAATGGTCTTCGGATAGAGGATATGGGGCGCCAACACATCCGGTGGCGGCGGCAAGGTCAGCACGTCGGATTTCACCGACGGCTCGGCCCGCAAGGCAATTGCCGTGAAACGGGCAGGATCTCGGCTCGGATTGCGCCACAGGCGCGAAATGGTCCCGATCATCGTGGTTTTCCGACGTTGTGATTGGCCGCTACCGGCGGCGATGCACCGTCCCGCAGTGCGTATAGCTTCCCGGTTCCCTTCCATGCCTGAGTGGCTGCGTCGTAGCTGACTTCCGTGAGCCGCAAGCCAGGCACGGCATCAAGACCTCCGCCCGTGCCGAGCCAAGGCGGTGCGCCGAACGAGATATCTGCTGTCATGGAAAGCCAGGGATCAACCGGTGGATTGCCATTTGACGGAGGCAGCGCGGGCGGCATGGTCAACTGCAAGCCCACGCCACTGCCGTGCGCGTAGGTCCACATTGACCGCTGTGCATCCGCAACGGAATGAACAGCCGACGCCGAAGGCAGAAAGGCAGCCGGGACATTTGACGAGGCATTCGCCTGATTGCCGTCCGACGTGAGCACACCCGGCGCATTGGCGGCGATCCCGCCATCCCGCTTCCAGTTCGTTTCGATCGTCATGGTCGTCGAGGTGGCTCGCTTGCAGTGCCATCCGGCGAGCGTCCACCCAGCCTCAGCGAGCGCCTGGTTGTCCCACGCACGGCGGCATGCCTGAAGGAAGGCCGCCGGCGCGGCCTCTTCCACCCAAGGCAACACCCGTTGCTGCGCGGCCTCATTGGCACGCTGCGCGGCGGCGATTGCGCGTTGACGCATCAGCTGGGCTTCGCGCTCCGCCTTTTGCTGTTGGTCATACCAATACCACCCGCCCCCGGCGAGCGCGGCTGTCCCCGCGATCGCCGCCGCGACGTAAGCGGTCGACTTCCATGGCCCCGTCAGGACGTCCCGCATGGCCGACACGCCCTTCGACGCACGCGCCATCGCCGCCAGGTCGCGCAGCGTCCCCTCAACCTCCGTCCATTCGCCAAGCGCCCGATGCTGCGCGCGGACTGCAGTCAACTCTTCCAGAGTGCCGACTTGATCTCCACCGGTAATGACGGCATGGCCTTGTCTGACCGCCACATACCAGCAGCGGCTGCCTTGCAGGTGAAAGAGGCCCATCCATGGCTGACGATGCTGGCTCGCCACGATGGCGGCGAGCGGCTTTAGCCCAGCAGGCTTCGCGCCGGCCATGGGTTCGCAGAAGCCACTTTGGACCGCACCTTCGGCGCTTTCATGGACCACGCCCCAACGAACATTGCGGCCAAGCTCCAGAGCGCTTGCACGCAAGGCGCTATTGGTAGGCTGTGCCTCCTCGTGCAGCCAGGACAACCCAATAGCAAAGCCGCCCTTCAGCCCGGGGAATGACAGGATCTCGGCCATGGCTCAGGGCCTCAGCGTGCGCACGCGCTTGCCGTTGGCAAGCCTCACGCCGGCGTCATCGATGCTCACCACCTTCCAGCCGCCATCCAGCGTGTCACCGGCTTGAACCGGCACGGTACGCCCGTCGACATCGAGAATGGCGTTGTAGTGGCCGTCGAAGGCGCGTAGCGACACGAGGCGTGTCCCATCTGACAGCCTTGGGCTGGCCCCACCCGTCGGCATCGGACCGGTCAGCGAAATTGAAGGTGCCCCGCCTGGCTGCGGCGCCCCCGCAGGTGCGGCCGTGATCGAGTCCTCCGCGCGCTTCACTTCCGCCTTGTACTTGGCGATCTCCGCACGGGCCTTCCACAGCGCGAGCTGCGACTGCAGGGTGGCCAGCTCCGGCGCATCCGTGTTCCGAGACGGCTGGGTGGCTTCGACCGGAGCGCCTGCAGTGGTGCCTGCAGTCGCACTCGCTGCAGCGATCGCTGCGGTAGGATCCGTGACCGATTTCGCCGTCGGACTGGAAGCCGGGGGCGAGGTCACGTGGGCAGCCCCAACTGAGGCAACTGCGGCAGCAGCCGGATTGGGCGACGCGAGAGCCGCAGTGGTCGTGGCGGTCGCCGACAGACAAGCAACGGCGATGGTCAAGGCAGCCGCAGCCCAACGAAGATTCAATGCGCGTTTCTGCATAGTGTTGTCTCTGTGTTACAGGAGGCGAGCCGAGATCACGATTGCGATGACCGTGTCTCCCCTGGTGGCGCCGACACCGCCACCAAGAGCAGCCATCCATGGCTCACCGACGCCGTTGTTGGTCGTCGCTGCCTTCTGATTGCGCAGGCCTGTCAGCACCAGGGATTCGCCCGGCTTGAGGCTTACCGACTGCGCGAAGCGATTGGTCGGCATGGTGCGCAGCTGCACGCTGGTCTGATTCGCGTCGCCGCCTGCGTTGAACCGCTGCAGCGGAAGCAGGTCCGACAACGTCATATCGAAGTTCATCAGGATCCGGCCATCGACGACCTTGGGCAGGAACGCGCTGGTAAAGCCATAGGTCACGGTGCCTGTCTGGATGGAACTGGTCGAGCCGACATTCGCTGCCAACGTCGTCTGCGACTGCGGCACGTAGTCCTGCAGGGTTGCCGTCTGCAGGGCGAGCACCTTGCCGTTCTGGGTGACGCCTGAGCGCGACACCACCTGCGACACGTTGCCGAGGCTGGAGAGCGCCTGGACCACGGCCTTGCTTCCTGCCAGGGGGCCGCTCATGATCGTTGCGCCCAGGTTCATGGGCGAGGCGCTGCCGGAGATAGTCGGCGTGCTGGGCGAGCTGAAGGAGACGCCGGTGTGGCCGCTCGAGCTTTGGTAAGCGAGCGACAGGTTCAGGCCGTAGTTGTCCTCGCGCGTTACGCGGACTTCATAGACCTGCACATCGATGGCAACCTGCTTGCCATACATGGCAGCCAGGCTCTTCACGAACTGCTCGACGCGATCGCACTGTACGGGGTCGCCAGTGACCGTCAAAGTGCCCAAGTTCTTGTCAACAACGACCTCAGCACTGGCGCCGGCAACCGCCTTTGCCGTGTGCTGGAGTGTTTCCCAGGGCTTCATCTCGACCGACATGTTCGTCGACTGACCGCTCCTACCCGCGCCGGTCCCGCCAGCACCGCTGCCATTGCTGCTGGCACCGGACATGCCGCCGGAACTGCTGTCCGAGGTGGTGATCGATCCGGCCATGGATGAGGAGTCCGCAAGGCTCGGAAGCATGTAGGTACGCGTCTCGGTCCTGAAGAACGTCACGGTGCCGTCGTTATAGCGAGACCACGCGACAAAATGCGCCTCAAGCACCTCCAGAAATCCTTTGAAATTGCCTTCATAGCGCAGGGTCAACGGCAATGCCGGCGCCATGCTTGCGCCATTCGCCGATACCGAGGCTCCGCCGGCCAGCGGAGCACCCAGGTCCACCACACGCGGAGCCCCACCCATCGGGATAGGCCCACTTGGTCGTGGCCCGGATGCCGGTTGTACTTGAGCCGGGATGACTGGCAGCGCCGACGCGTCCACGGTGGCGCGCACACCGACGCTTTGCGCGATCCAGTTGGCGGCCTCGGTCAGCGAGCCGATGCTGCCTTTGAACACCACATGCTTGCTGTAAATGTCCGGTTGTGGCTTGCTTGCGCGAACCTTCTCTCCCATCAGCCATGCGCCCTCATGCACACGGAACACCGGCCGGCTGCGCGGCGCATCGGCATAGTGCGCGTTGGCCTCACTGCCGATCGCAGTTTGTACATTGCGTGTTTCGATCACGCCGCAGCCGGACATCAACGTGGCGGCCGCCACGGCAGCCGCCGTAAAGCGTTTCCTTCGCATACTCATTGCACTATTCCGTTTTGGCTGATGATCACCGTGCGGTTGCCGCGCCAGCTATCGCCGACCACGTCCGCACCATTGCTCGCGAGCTCTTCGACGACACGCTTGACGGCCGTTTCGAAGTCACTGCCGTAAGCTTTGTCGCCGGGGACGATCCAACCGTCCGGGACGTTCCATGCCACTGTCCAGCCAGCCCGGGTAGCCCAGCCTTGAAGCTGTTGTTGGAGGGGCTCCCCTTTGAGGAGTCTGAACTCATGAGCCACCGGCGCGACGGCCGCCGCAGCGGGCGAGGTGTCACCGGAGCCCAACACGGCGCTGCCTGTTACAGTGGTCCTCATGGGCGACACAGCGGCCAGCAGTGCCTCCCCGCCGGCGGCCTTGCTGGTGCGCTCGGGCTGCAACGACTGCCACCCATCGCTCGACAGTTGTTGTGCTGGATGCGCGCTGGGTGCCTTGGAAGCGTTGGCGGCCGGCGTGACGCACAGACTGGTGACCAGCGAGGCAATAGCCCCGGCGATGCGGATGGTTCGGTTGGATTGGCGCATAGCTATGCTTTCGAATGAACGGAATGGACTACCGCAATGCGGCACGTTGCAGCGCCTGCCACCGGGCATGGATCTGGTTGGCGTACCGCAACTGCTTGTCGGGCGACGCGGCGTTGTATGCGCCAACCGCCTTCCATGTCGGGCCGAAGCGCTGGATGTTCTCGCGCAGAATCCAGGCGCCGACGTAGGCATTCACGCAGCCATCGAAGAGGTGGGCCCGCGTAATGCCGTACTTGCTCAGCCGCGGCAAGTGAATCGAGTTGATTTGCAAGAGCCCAATATCCTCTGAGCCGTTCGTATTTCGGTTAGTCACCCACGGCCTCATGCCGGACTCTTGGATGGCGATGCTCCGCAGCAGCGGCGGGCTGACACCGTGGAATACGGCGGCATCGTCCAGGCAGTCGGCATAGGCAGTCCCAGCCAGCAGTGAGGTGACGATCAGCGCTCCGATCCTGCGAATCATCACAGCGCCACCTTCCCGGGTTGCTCTTTGAACCGCACTTGCGGCACGCGATCCACGTAGACCACGTTTCCGTCGGCGATCACCGTCAATCGCGCCGCAATGCCGTTGAATTTGTAGTAGCGGTCCTTTTGCTCACCGTTGCGCTGGTGGTCATCGCCGAAGACCGACACGCTGACCATCGATTTGGCGAAGCTCAGGTAGGTCGTGCCGTCCTTTTCGAAAGCCATTTCCAACCCGGCGCCGTTCTCTCGCGGGAAGACGTAGTCAATCTCCGGCACGCGCTGCACACTCACGGACTTTCCGTCCGCTATCGCCGTAAACCGGTCGACGGTGGCAAAGGACAGCACGCGCTGGGCCTCATCCCACTTCGTCCAGATCTTGCTATCGGTCTCGTCGCGCAACACCAGGTCCCTGGGCTCCTGCTCGAGCCGAATCTCGATGCGACCCTGCTTGTTGTCGCGGATTGCGACGGCACCGAAGGCCGATGCCAGGGTCGGGCCCTCCGGCAAAGGCGTTCCGGCCACCGGCACCGACGCTGCGGCTTCTGTTGGGCCGCCCGGCTCCATATGGGCTGCTGTCGCAGAAGCTTGCACCAGCCCACCCGTCCCCGCGGCCGACGCTTCACCCATCACCGAGAAGCTCTTCGGAGGCGCAACGCGCAGTGCGATGTTGCGGCGAGTGAAATCCACTTCGGCGTAAAGATCGCGGCGATCGAGGACCCGCGCGAGCGCCTGGAGCCAGTTCTCGCCACCCTGCAGCTCAATCGAGACGTCATCCGTCAGCGGAATGTCCTTCTGCGCCGTGCCGGTCCAACCGGCAGGCGCAATAGACTTGACCATTTGCGCCAATGGCAGGGACGACCGTCCCGCGCGCACCAGTGGCAAGCCCGTATAGCTGCCGATCAAAGCCAGCCTGCCCGAGATCGCCGCGCGCGGCAGATCGCCCAGCGGATTGGCCGGCTCGGACGTAAAGCCGTTGGCTCGCTTCCAACGCGCCACGACCGCCTGGCCGTTGGCCGAATAGCGCACCACATCGGGAACACCATCGACCACCCAGTACGGGCCGTTCTGCGCGGCACCGTCAGCCTGCACCACTTGGCCCGGCCGCGGTTGGATATACGTCGAGAGCCCGTCATTGAAGATCAGGGCAGGCCGATCCGCAGCCCGCGCAACGACCTGGTAATCGAAGTCCAGCGGCTCGGTGTCGGTCGCTGCGTGAGCGCTCGCCATCAACACCAGCGCGGAGAGAAGAAGCGACCTGATCATCGGAATTGGGCGACGTGGTTCATGAAACGAGCGAAGTACGGCCCGCCGCGCTCCGGATTGGCGCTGTGGTACCAGGCCACGGCCTTCATCGGGGAGCCGCTGCGCCGCAGGTTTTCGGCCAGGATGTCCTCCGCTACGCGGATATTGGTCGCCGGTGCGAGCGCTTCCCAAGGCGACGAGAAGCGCTTGCCGTGATAGCACCAGTTCACCTGCATAAGACCGACATCAAAATCGCAGCGCTGGCTGGCCAGCAGGCGGTTGACCGCCGCGTACGCTTCCTCGCGCGTGGCGAAGAACATGCCGCGCCCCGCGACGTTCAAGGTCCACGGCCAAGGGCGGCCGCGGTATGCCGATTCATTCATCGCGATGCCAGCCGTAATCTTGGGATCGACTCGTTGGCCCATCTGAGAAAACGGCTCGGTCTTCGGCGCGCAACCCCACCCGCCACGGCGCTCCGCGAGCGCTTCTTGGGCTGCTTCGGTGAGGATGGGCGGCCGCAGCCAGCCTTCGCGTGCGAGGAGGACAGCGATCGGCACGGCCTTCCCGCCGAGTTGGACGACTGGACCTTCCTCGGCCCCGGGCTCGATCAATGCGCCAACCAGCCTGGCCGACCAGCCTAGAAACGCGTCGAGGCCGCAATACAGGACCGGTTTTCCGGCGATGGTGTGCAGCCGGTCTTTTCCATCGGCATGCACTACCAAGGCGTTCGGGCTGATCACAGCCTGAATCATTGCGGCCTGTGCCGCGCCGGCGAGTACCAGCGTGGTCAGGGCGAGCATGGTCTTAGTCACGATATGCCTCCAGCACCATGTCGTGCTTGACTTGCACCATCATCTTCTGGCCCGGCTCGGTCGTGATCGTCGGACGGATGCTCTGGTTGCGGTTCAGGATGGTGGATGCGGTTTGCGCTGCAATCTGGCCGGCAGCATTGCCGTACGTCGTCAGGCCAGACGGTCCCACGGTTGTGGCTGTGTTGCTGTCATTAAAGCGTTGCTGAAGGACACCGATAACCAGGGCGCCACTGAAGATCTTCCAGAAATGGTTGTTGACGTCTCCACTGATGCCGGAGTGCCCGTTTGGGTCCGCCCCTTGCATACCCATGAGGGGCACCGTCTTCCCATTGGGCAACTGCATACGGACGAACGCGGCGAGGATGCGCTCCTGGCCGATCGTGACCTCGGCGCTGTAGGCACCTACCAGGGTGCTGCCGGCTGGGATCACCTTGCACCGCCCATTCACCGTGTCGTAGACGTCCTGCGAGACGGTCGCGCGGAATTCGCCCGGCTTGTCCGAATTGAGGCCGCCCGCGAACGTTGCCGGGATGACGAAGCCTCGGCTCAGCGTGCACTTCGGGAGCTTGCCGTCGAAGCCGGTGCGCAAGGTCGTCATGGCACCTGCTTCGCGGAGAAACTGCTTGTCCGGCGAGACGGCCAGTTCCGGCGCTTCCGGCGCCCCGTTGGCAGTGCTGGCACGGGCCACGGCGGCTTGCTGCAGCGCCCGCATCTGCGCGGGATCGGTCAGATCAGCAAGCCCGGCCGGCACCTTGGCCTGCCCGAGTTGGGACTTGCGCATGCCCTTCTTGAAGATCGAGGCCGTGAAGATATCGTCTTCTTCGTTCTTCTTCGCATCGGATGCTGCAGCTTTGGCCGGGGCGGCAAGATCCTTCGCCGTCATCACTGGCGCGCTGCCTGTGTCCGGCTTCACTGCCAGTGCGCGTTGGCGCTCCGCTTCAGCACGCGCCTTGGCCGCCTGATCACGAATCGTGGCCTCGAGCGTCTGCCCGTTGTCGCCGCTGCTGGCCCGTTGGCGCAGCTGCTCCGCCCGATCCTGCTCGGCCTTGGCATCGGACTGCTCTTCGCTGACCGACTGGAAGTAGTAGCCGAGCCCGCCCACCAGCAAGGCGGCGATCACGCCCAGCGCCATGACGATGTTGCGCGGCAGCTTTCCCTTGACGGTGCGCTCCTGCGCATCCGTCACATCGGAGACACCGGTGGACGATGTGCGATCGCGCATCAGAACAGCCCCAGGATGCGCCGGCGACCGCGCTCGACCTTGACCTCCTCGCTCCCGGAGCGCAGGGCGATGGCTTCCGCCAGCCGCTGTACGACCAGAAAGTCGCCACGGCGTATGAAGTTCACGACCACATAGTCGCTGCCGTCCTTGGCCAGCGGCACCGGCCAGTCCGCGCCCTTCGGTATCCGCAGCCACACCGCCTTGCCATCATCAAAGGCTGCCTCCGGCTTGAAGCTGGCGCTGCCCGAGATGGAATACTCGAAATTGAGCTGCTCAGGCCCTACGGCAAGGGCATCCGGATTGCGAACGCCCTCCAGATCAGCTCTCCCCTCGCCCCGCTCGCCTCTCGCATCACTACGCGCCTTGGCCTTGGCCGCAAACGTCGTGGGGATACGAAAGCGCACTTTCTGGTAGAAGATGCCGCCCAACGGCGACGATACGAGCGTGAACTCGTAGCTGCGCTTGTTGGTGTTCACTGAAAGGGTATTCACCAGACCCGCCGCTTGGGGCTTCACGTACAGATGGTTCAGGCCATCGGTTTCGTAGTCCCAACGAACGCTCTCACCCCACGCCGGCTCGCCAACGATCTGCTCGTCCTCGGGGAACTCGATCGTGGTCATCTTCAGCGGCGCGCTCAGCACACGAAAGATCTGGTCGCGGTTGTAGGTAAAGACGACGAGGCGGGAGTCACCCGGCAGCGCGATCGGCTCTACGCCGCCGTTAAAGGGGTTGGCCGGGTTCATGGCGTCGCTAATGTCGCCGATGCCGAGGCCCGCGACACTGGCGCCGACCCGGCGCACCGGCTTATCGGCGGCGTGCGCGTCCGGTATGGCAAGAGTCAGCGCCATCACAGCGGCGGCAACCAGGGAACTCAGCGGGGATGACTTGCGGATATCCATGAGCGTAGACCCGGCTTCATGCCGGCGATTTCTGGAGGCTGAAGAAAACGGGATGGACACCGAATGGATTCGTGCCAAGCACGGCGTCGCTCGTCGGCGGTTTTACCTGGTAGCGGAACGTCATCGCGTACCGCATCTTGCGCGGCTTGTAGCCGTCCTCCGTCGTGGTGGTAATGAATTCCACCGCGACGGTACTGTCGGGCAGGACGGCCACATTGGTTACCTTGACTTCGCGGACAAGGGTTGCCGACGCACCGACTTGCCGAAACGGTTCATCCTCTGCCACCCAATCCTCGAACTGCTTGCGAGAGGATCCGATCATCTGTTCGCGGACAGAACGCAGGTTGCGCGCCATCCGTGAGTCCTCGACCTGGGTTGTCAGGATCGGTTCGATGGTGAACCAGCGCGTCACGAGATCCTTGAGGGCCCATTGCAACTGAATGCCTTCCGGCTGGAACGCCTCAAGCTCTCGCACGATCGGCTTGCCGCTCGCATCCGCCGACACGCCTACAGCCTTCACGACCGAAGGCGGCGGTTCACGCGTCATGATCGCCGCCAACGCAATGCAGCCCAGGCCGAGGGTTGCGACCTTCCAATGGTTGCGCTCCACGGAGATTCTTGTGGTGCGATCGAAGATCAGCTGCTCGGGGCTTTCATTGCCATACATCCCTGGCGCAACGGCGAGGGGCTTGGCATTGTCGGAATCTTTGCGGAAGAAGCGCATGCTGCGGCAGTCCTTTGGGATGCCGCCAATTTAAGCAGTGAAGTCACCCCTTCAGGTCGCAGAAAGCCATGCGATTTTGCGCGGCTTTCCGAGAATCTCCGCGATCTCGCCAGATCACGCAGGACACTTGAGAGACCTCCGGACGCTGTAGCGACGCCTGGATCCTGCGACGGGCTTTGGGAGCCGGCTAGAGGCGTCGTTTGATGCTGCCTCTCCCGTCGCACCCTATATCCAACTGCCCCGAAGGAGGATTACCCGGAAAGCCGATGGTTTTGGTATCCCTTTCCGCGAAAACAGCATGAGCATGCTCAGACTTTCCTCTTCGCACCACACCAAGGCGTTGGCTCAGATCAGAGCCGTGCCGAAGAACCGTAGAAAGCTGGCAAAAGTCGTATATCTTTCAACGCGCCACACGATACATCGCCCGCCAACAATAGCGGGCATGGAATCCTCAGTCTCCAACCACCCCATATTGCAACTCAGCCAGCTCGAAGAAAGCGCGGTCGCGATGTTCTTTGAATCGCTCGCGCCAATACGCGCCTACATCGATGCGTCCGATGTGGCCGAGGTCATGGTCAACAGGCACGACAGCATCTGGGTGGAGCGGCGCGGCGAGATGACGCGATTGGACGTGAGGATCGAGCCCGCAAAGTTGGAAGGTGCTGTTCGCTCCCTGGCTTCCTCGGTGCAGAAGTCTGCGGTGCGGGGCACCGCACAAGGCATCATCAATGCGGGCCACAAAGGGCTTCGGATCGCCGCCGTCATGCAGCCCACAGCCATTGACGGCCATGCGCTGAGCATCCGCCGGCACCGCGAGACCAATCTCTCTCTTAGCGACTATGTGAAGGCGGGGGCCTTCTCGTCCCGGCACGCCTGCAGCAAACACACCGATCAGCCCATATTCACGGGCTCTGTCGAAGATGAAGCGCTCAAGGATGCCCTCATTGAGCTTGTCCTGCAGCGGAAGAACATCCTAGTCGCCGGCGGCACATCTTCCGGCAAGACCACATTCTTGAACGCACTGGTCGAGAACATTCCCGACGGCGAGCGTGTCCTGACCATCGAGGACACGATGGAACTCAAAACGCGGGTACCCAATACGGTCCGCCTGCTCTCCAACACCGACAAGAACGTGACCACCCAACAGCTGGTCGCGCTCGCCCTGCGATTCCGCCCCGACCGCATCCTCGTTGGCGAAGTCCGCGGCGGGGAGGCGTTCGACCTGCTGCAAGCGCTGAACACGGGTCACGACGGCGGCATGGCGTCGCTACACGCGAACAACGCCCGCTCGGCCCTCTCCCGCATGGAAAGCCTGGCGATGCTTGGCATCCCGCCAGGCTCTCGTTGGGAACTGGATGACATGCGCAAGCTCATCGCTGAGTGCTTTAACTACGTGGTGCATATGCGCCGCACCGGCGAAATGCGGCACGTCTCGGAAATCATCGAGATCAAGGGCTTCCGCAACAACGACTACGACATCGAACGCGTTTTCTAAACCAAGGAGTCTCTCCAATGTCTTCCCCGTTTGTTCAATGTGCCGCCAAGACGGCGCGCAAGTACGCCCCGTCGATGCTGGTCCTGGTCGGCATGCTGAGCGTGGCCACATCCGCCGTCGCGGCCGACTACGGGTTCCTCGGCAACCTCGGCGAATTCATCTGCGGCATCGCCACGTTCATCAACACGAAGTACCTCTTTGTCGCCGGTCTGATCCTGATCGTCCTGGGCGCTATCGGTATCGCCAACTCCGAGTCGACCATCATGAAGTTCGTCTCGGTGATCTGTATCGGTATCGGTCTTGCCGCTGCAGCCCCGGCGATCATGAAGACGCTCGGCGTTGCTGCCCAGTGCTCCGGATTCTGATATGCGCGAACACCACGTCAGCATTGGGCTATCCCGCCCTCGCCAAATCGGCGGGGCCGTGCGCGGACTGGCCATCGCCAACGGCACGGTGGTCGCTCTGCTGGTGTACGTGACGTTCCGCAGCGGCTGGAAGATCCCCGTCGCGGTGGTGCTGATGGGCATGGCGTTTCATGCGCTCTTGCGCTGGCTCACGACCCGGGATCCATGGTGGAACCAAATTCTGAACGTCTATAACCATTACGGCGATCTGTACGAGTCCACCCCGTGGCACGGCAAGCTGCATACCCTCTTTCGCCGTCCCTACGGCTTTGACAGCGACCTGCCATGCTGAAGTTAAAGCGCCGTCCCCTCTATGAGTTGGTGCCGTGGCTGACATCGATTACGCCGGAACTCGTCCTCAACAAGGATGGGTCGCTACTCGCTTCCTACGCGTTTCAGGGTGTGGACGCCGACAGCCCCGACAGCAATGACATCACGTCTGCGCGCAATCAGCTGGACCAGGCATGCCGTACGTTCGACAACCGGATTACCGCGTGGTGGAAGATCAGCCATCGGCGCGCTCGCGACTACGTTGAAGGAGAGTTCGCCTCGCAGGCCGACGAGCGTCTGGACGCCCTTAACCGGGCGCACATGACGACCGGCAAGTACTTCCACAATGCCCACTCGCTGGCACTCGCTTACACGCCGGAGAGCGGCATCGCGAAGTTCTTCGACAAGGCCGGTTTCCACATGACGGTCGGTGGCAAGTCCATCTACGCGGCGATCTTCGAGGCGACGAAGGACACGCTCTTCGCGCGCAGCGCCTTTGCCTTTGATCTGGAGAAGATCTCGACCGATGCGCGTCGCTTCGAGTCGATGCTCGACGCCTTCACCGGCGGCGTGCCGCGTCTGCGCACGCGCCGCCTTGTCATGCAGGAAAGCTACGCCGCCCTGCACCAGGCTGCCAATCCGAGCGTTCCGCCGAGGCGCATTCGCTACCCGGTGACGCTGCTCGACACCCACCTGACCGAATCCGAAGTGACCGTCGGCGCCGAGCGCCTGTTGTTCGAGTCCGCCCATGGCAAGCGGTACGCGGCAATCGTCGCCGTTAAGGAATGGATGAGCTTTCAGGAAGCGGCACTGGACAGCCTGATGCAGCTCGACGCCGAGCTCGATGTCTGCATCATGTATCGATTCCTCGACACGGCTCGCGCTGCGGCCTACATCGAAAAGGTGAGGCGCTTCTACAAGATGGCAGCGCTCAACATCCGCTCCATCCTGAAGCAGTACTTCGCCAAGGAAGAGGCCGAGAACGACGAGGGCCGCGAGGAACTGGCCAAGGAAGCTGGCAAAGCGCTCCAGCGGCTAACGGCCAAGAACACGCAGCACGGCTTTGCCAACATCTCCATCATCGTCTACGGTGATTCCGAGGCGGCCGTCGAGGACTCGGTCAGCGAGGTGGTTGGGGCGCTCACCAACGCTGGCTTCGGGGCAATCCGCGAGAAAGCCAATCTGATGGCCGCCTGGAACTCTACCCTGCCCGGCCGCTGGGACAAGCAGCGCCGACTGCAGTTCGTCGAGACGCCCGCGGTTTCCGACCTCGCCCCGGTCCGATCGGTCATGCCCGGCCCCTCGCGCAACGACTGGCTCTCGGACAAGGCAGGCAAGGAAGTGCCACCGCTGACCTGCCTGCCCACCCGCCATCGCACCGCGCAGCGTGTCGACCTGCACCAGCCCGGTGGAAATGCCCACCTGATCGTCATTGGCCCAATCGGTGCGGGTAAGTCCGTGTTCCTGAACTTCCTGGTTTCCCAGGCTGGCAGGCACGAAGCTCGCCGCATCCGATTCGACAAGGACAGATCCACTCGCATCACGGCGCTCCTGAGTGGCGGGAAGTTCATCGACATCACCGGCAAGTTCGAAGCGGCGACTCGGGTCAATCCGCTGTCGTTGTTGGCCGATCCTATGAACTTCACCTACGTCTCCGAGTGGGTGACGCTGGCCATTGAGGACGACTCCTTCACGCTTTCACCCCAGCAACGCCAGGATATCTTCGAGGCAGTGAAAATCCTTGCCGGATATGGGCGAGAGAGCTGGACCCTGGGCCGGCTCGCAACGCTGCTGCACGACAGCTTGCGGGAACGTCTGCAAATCTGGCTGCAAGGCGGACAGTACGGGCATTTCTTCGACCATGCCGAAGACGCGTTCGAGATCAGCGACAACCTGTCCATCGAGATGGGGGATCTGTTCCTGAACTATCCGCGGGCGGGCGCGCTGTTCATGGACTATGCGTTTTATCGCATCAGCCAGAGCCTCGGCACGCGATACACGATCATCGAGGTGGAAGAGCTGGGCTTCTTCTTCACCAACAAACGGTTCTACGAGCGGTTCGAAATGTGGATCGTGACCATCCGCAAGCTCAATGCGGCGCTCTGGGGTGCGACGCAATCGCTCAAACAACTGGCCCGGGTTGCCGACTTCGAGATCCTGAAAGAGAACGTCGGCAACTTCATCTACCTACCGAACAGCCAGGCGAACACCAGCAAGGACCTTTACAAGGAGAAGTTCGGCCTGACCGATGACCAGATCCAGATGGTCAACGATGCAGTACCGAATCGCGACTATCTGTGGATCACGCGCTCCCAGACCCGGATGCTGCAAAGCCCGTTCTCCGACGAGATGGTGGCGATGTTGCGCTCGGATGGTGTCGCGCAATCGATTCTTGATCGTCATTACGCGTCGGGTGCACCCGACTGGCAGCAAAGCTACGTGCGCGAAATGCTCGCGCGATCCGTCTAAGGAAAGTTCCAGTGAACAAGTGGTTCATCAAGGCCGCGGTCGCGGCATCCCTTCTTGTTTCGTCGGTGGCCCACGCCAGCGGGCTTCCCGTTATCGATGTGGCCAATCTGGTCCAGACGACGCGGACCGCCCTGCAATCGCTGAAAACGGAGATCTACGAGAACACAAACATTGCCTATCAATACCGGATGATGGCCAACCAGCTGCTGCAGGCCACCGGCATGGACCCCGTGCACCTGGCTGAACAGCTGGACGCCATCAAGGACGACATCGGCAAATACGACGTCTACGGCGTGACGCTGAAGGATCTCTATGGCACGGTTTCCGAGAATGCCGACTACCTGAGCAAGGTTCAGAGCATGGTGGCCGCATCCGGCAAATCCAGCGGTCAGTGGCTTGAAGATCAGCGCACGCTTCTCACCAACGGCGACAAGACCGCGAAGAACCTGTTCAACCTGGGCAACAGCGTCGTCAAGAACGTGCAGACCCAGGCGAAGCGACGCCAGAAGATCCAGAAGGAAATGAAGCTGACTGGAACGGCACAAGCTGCTGCCGAAGCGACGAATGAGATGCTGGATGTCCTCGCAAACCAGAACTCCGATCTGCTGCAGATCATGAGCGCCAAGACGCAGTCAGACGCCGACAAGGATCAAAAGGCACTGGCCGTCGAGGCCGAGTCGGTAGACGTCGCGCGCCGGCTGCAGGCAGAACGCGAACAGCAACGTCAGCGCATCCTGAACCTGAAATGAGCCACGCCTCGCTGATCCGACACAGCCTCTGTGCGATGCTCACCGCGCTCGTCTTCAGCTTCCTCACCCTCTTTTCCTGCGTTGCCGTCGCGCAGGAAGCGATCAGCAGTGGGGATAGCGCCACGGCTGCAAGTGCTGGCGCACCTGGTGAGGTCGGTCAAGGCATCAAGAAGGCGCTGGACAAGATGAACGGCCTGCGAAGCGGGCTCATCCAGGCTGCAGTTTGGCTCAGCGAGCGGACGCGACCTGACGCCAACAAGATCGCATTCGGACTCGGGGTAATCACCCTCGTCTTCGCCGGCCTACGATTCGCGGCAACGAGCGACGCAGTATCCGCGTGGACGGATCTCTTTGAGACCTTTCTGGTAGTTGGCATCTTCGCGTCTCTCTACGCCAGCTACACCAGCTTTGCGCCCGGGCTGTTTGTTTGGTTCAACGATCTCGCCCAAGCTATCAACGGGGGGGTAGACATCTACAACGTCCCAATCTCGTTGGCAAGGACCGGAGGTAGCTTCTACGACTCCGTGCTGAGGACACTACTCGCGGGGTTCGCCAACCCACTCAAACTGATTGATGCCGTCGTCTCAGCGATTCTGTTCGGCTTGGCATTCATTGCGGTGCTGATTGCGGCCTTGATCTACTCGTGGTTCATTCTGGTGGGTCACCTGCAGGTAGCCGTAGGCATCGTGGTGGGCCCACTAGCCGTCGCATTTGGCATGGCGGACGTCTCCCGAAAATACTTCACAGCGTGGCTGGACTACATGGTTACAGGATCGATGTATATGGTGGTCGCCGCCATCATCTCTCAGCTGGTGAGCGCCACACTGCTCAGCATCGTCTCAGACGTTGGCAACATCGGCACGGACACGCTTCTTGCTGCAAGCTACGCACTCAGTATTGCCATCCTATTGGGCTTTGTCGCGCTGGAGATTCCGAAGATCGCCGGATCTCTCTTCGGAACTGGTGGCGGGGTGAGTGGCACCGGTGGCATGAAGATGTTTGGGCGCGGAGCCTGGAACCTCGGCAGGAAGTTGGCAGGGAAATGATGACCCCTCACATTCACCTTTCCGCTTCCGATCTCCTTTCCTCCCAGGCAGACCGCGTCGCGCTCATCCGACAGTACGCCAACGAAGCGGATGGCGCGGACTTCAACAGCAAGTGGCTTGATGTGCTGGAGCGTTGTGCGACGTGGTTCTCCAGCATGCCGCTGCGCCACAACGAGCACGCCGAGGCCGGTGGTGCGTTCCGGGCAACGGTTGAGGCGGCCTACTTCGCCATGCGCCTGTCTGGCGCACAAAAGTTCGCGGCCAATCAGACGTCCGAACGGCGCAGGCAGTTGGAACCGCAATACCTGTATGCGCTGTTTCTCGCCGCCTGCTGCTCCCGCCTTGATGAGTCATGCCGACACTTCAAATTCTTTCGGGATAGGGATGGGGCGGAGTGGATCCCCGCCGTGCATGGAGCTTTCGGTCCGTGGCTAAGCGATGACACGTATCGCGTCACCCGTCGCGATGCGGTGCTCCCACTGGAGCGCATGCGCACCGCGTTGCTGGCGCGCGAGATTCTTGGTGCGGACCGGCTCGCACAGTTCGACGGCCAGGTCCTCGCTGATCTTTTTGGCGCCATCAACCCCGAGCCTCGACCGACCGGACTCGAGACCTTGCTTCAAAAGGTTGTCCGGCAGGCCATCGACACAGTGACACAGTTCGAGATCAAAGCCCGCCGCGCCGCCTTTGCGCCCGACAGGACGCCTGCACCGAGTGTCGAAGCGCTAGCCGCCGCGGTAGATTCGACCCAGATCAAGGCACCCGCCCCACCAGCACCGGCGCAAGCCGATTCGACACCCGGCCCGGAGAACGCGAGCACCGTGGTGGTGTCGCAGATGGAGAAGGAAGCAGGCCCTGGAACTGGCGAAGCCCAGTCTCAAGCCGAGACAGCCGAAGGCACGCAACGCGAGGTAGCGCGAAGCATCGTACAACTCGACGGCACCAAGTCGCTGCGCCCCGATCAGGCTGCCGACCCCTTCAAGGAAGCCTTGGAGGGTGCGTCCAACCTGATGCGCGAGTTCTTCAGGGCGCTAGCACAGGACGTGTCAGCGGGAAAGGTGAAAGTATCGTGGGTCGATAACAAGCTGGCAATTAGCAAGCGCATGCTCGGCAATTACGGCATCGCGTCCGAGACGCTCATCGACAACCTTCGCAAGTTCCAGCTGCTCTACAAGATCGTCGGCCAAGACATCCTTCTGGTTGACAAGGTGGCGAACCTCATTGCGTCCCCTCCGCAATCCCCAGAGAGCAGCGAGTGATGCACCACTACATCAATCACTTTCGGCCCATTTATGAATTCCGGGCCGCGATCGGGTGGCTTCTTGCCGCAGCTTTGATGTTGCTAAGCGATATGCCGAGCGCCGGGTATTTTTCCCTGTTCTGCGTTGGCATGCTGCTGTTCCGGTCTACACAGGTTTGGCGCGCGCTGAAGTTTCGGCTGGCCATCTCCACCAAGTGGCTTGCGGTCCTTCCGATCGAGGCGCTCCTCGCGCTGAGCGCTCGCATACGAAAGACCGACGATGCCATGTATCTTGGCACTGGCTTTGAGTGGACACAGAAGCATTGCCAGATCGCGCACGACATCCTTCGCATGCCGTCAAGCGATATTCCCGGCTTGCCGCGGTGGCTGCCGCAGCCTATAGTGGAGCGCGTCGAGAAACTGCTCGCGCCTGCGGGCAGCATTGCCGACCATTCGCCCCAGGGCAAATCATGGATACACGGCATGGAGCCGAAGAAGATCCAGGTGCCCTTTCACTACAAGGCGATGCCCGGCCATACATCGGTAAGCGGGACGACCGGCTCAGGCAAGACCCGGACCTACGAGGTCATTTCGACCCAGGTCATCCACAATCCCAACGACGTTTTAATCGTCATCGACCCGAAAAATGACGGCGAGTGGGTCGCACGTGTCAAGCGCGAGTGTGAGCGCACTGGGCGCAAATTTCTCTACTGGAAGCAGGCCGCTCCCTCGCAGTCCATCCGCCTGAACCCGTTAGAAAATTGGTCTCAACCCTCGGAAATCCCAACTCGCATCGCCCAGCTGATGGAGGAAGGACCCTTCCGCCAGTTCGCATTCTTGTTCATCGACCGCGCGGTAAAGGGCGAACTCTACGTCGGCGACAAGCCGAACCTGCGGTCAATCCTTCAATACGCCCAGAACGGCATTAACAATCTTCTGGATCGGGCCCTGCAGCGCTTCTTCCCTGAAGCCGGCAAGCCGGATTGGGAAGAGGAGGTGATGGGCTACATGCAACAGGCCGGCCAGCGCCCAGGCGGCACGCGCTTGGACGGGATGGCCCGGCTCTACATCGAGCGCTTCTCCGACAAGGGGAATGGCCACGAGGCTATCGATGGCCTCATCGCCACGTTCCAGCACGATCGGGACCACTACGGCCGCATCATCGCCTCTGCCCTGCCGTTGCTCCAGATGCTGGCCACCGGCGAGACGGGCCTCATGCTGGCGCCAAAGGCAGACGACTTCGACGATGACCGTGAGATCTGGGACATCGATAAGGTCATCAAGCAGAAGGCGGTGCTCTATGTCGGTGCGGATTCGCTCTCCAACTCTATGGTGGCCCAGGCTGTCATGTCGATGCTGCTAGCCGACATCGCTTCCGTCGCCGGTTCCATTTACAACTTCTACAAGAAGCCTCCAGAGATCGTCCTGATCGTCGACGAGGCAGCCGAGGCGATCAACGAGCAGATGCTGCAGATCCTGAACAAGGGCCGTGGCGCAGGCTTCAAGGCATTCGTCGCCTACCAGACACGCTCGGACTTCACCGCCAAACTGGGAAACGTGGCGAAGATGCAGCAGGTTTTAGGCAATCTGAACAACCAGCTCGTCTTACGATTGGAAGATATCGACACGGCCGAGTGGTTCTGCGAGAAGGCTGGCACCACGGCCATCCGGAATGTCGTGGTGTCGAGCAGCACAAGCACTGGCACCGAGGCGCATGTCGGGGAGTTCAGCGGTTCCGTGTCACGTTCGACCCAGCTTGAGAAAGCGCCATTGATTCCGCATGAGTTGATCATGCAGTTGCCCAACCTGCAGTACTTCCTGCGTATCTCCGGTGGCTCCGTCTACCAGGGTCGAATTCCAATTATCCAAGGTTAAAAGGTCAATGCGCACCAGCCTGTTCCGACAAATCGCCAAGGAATACAAACTCTCCGCGAAGCTCTCGCCCGTTTTCATCGTCTCGCCAGACCTGGACGACGTATGCACGCGGGTAGTCGAATACATCGGCGTGAACTTCCGCGTGCGTGAAGACCCGTTGGTCAAGGAGATGCTAACAGACGCTATCGCCGCCTGGCGCGCCGCTCGAAAGCATGGTGACGCCAACGCGGCCTTCATGAAAGGTCTGTTCGGCCGTGCCCACGATCTCTACGCCAAGCGCTACGCCGCATTCAAGGGCGAGAAGTACAACGTTTGGTATCCCTATCACGAGTCGATCCCCTCTTTCGAGCAACGCCAGCCCATCGGCTACGTCTGCCAGGTGGTAGACGAACCAGTTCCCGGGAATGTGACGCAGCGATGCGCAGCATTCCAGTTGGCCGCACGCGTGCTGACCGGGTACAGCTTTACCCGCTACTTCGAGAACTACGATGTCGCTCGAGACTTTGCATACTAAGGCGAGGCAATCGCTCGCTTCGCTGCGCAAGACCCAGCCGCGGATCGCCGCACGGCTCTTTCGCGTCGACGAGGCACTCGCGTTCGAAATGCAGGCGTGGATTTCCGCAGGGAATGCGGATACCCCGATACCAAGCGCATTCCTGCTCGGCAACGCGGCCCCGTGCTTCGCGCTGATTGGCATTGCGGCGCGTAAGCCGGCATTGTTCTGGGGCGCGCTCGCTGCGATCCCTGCGCTGCCTGTTCTGCTCGCTCTGCACTGGATCTGAGCCATGGCCAACAGTCGATTCGTCTCCCATGTTCGGATGTGGATGCTAGCCGCGCCGCTGATGATATGTGCCATCGCTCCGTTCATACAGGACGATGCCGTATTCGAAGTGAGTGAAGCGGAACAGGGTTCGGTTGAACATGTGCTCGGACAGCCCAAGGCGGACAAGGCAACGATGTTGGCTAACGACCGCTTTGATCGATGGTTTGTCCGGTCTGGTGCGTTGCGCGCATCGTTCTCCGGCTCGGATGCGAACACGGCGCTACCCGATGCCGGCGCATCCGAATTTGGGCGTGGTTGGATGCGGCACTTCTGGTTGACCATCTATCGAGCGGTCTATCGGTCGGCGGTTGCGCATTACTGGCTGTTTGGCGGCATGGTGCTGCTTGCTGCGCTGCTCAACGACGGCGCCGTGTCGAGAAGGATCCGAGCCGCCGGCGCTGGGTTCGCGAACCCGGTGACGTTCCATGTCGCCGCACATGGCTTGCTGCTGTGCTTCGGCTTCGGTGCATCCGCCCTGCTGCTTCCGATTTCCCTGCTGGCCTACTGGTGGACCTTAGGCGTCTGCCTGGTCGGCTTGCTCAGCTGGCGCCTTGCGGCGTCATTTCATGTCGGCAAGTAGTCGACACCATCTTTCTGAATGCCAAAGGCCAAGTGGCTGGCCATCCAAGGAGAAATTATGACCACTACCGATCTAATCCCTGCCGAGCTGCCCGCTACGGTCAGCGAACTGCTTGATCAGCCACTGGCCGCTGTTGCGGTCGACGTTGCCGGCACCGCGGATCGGCCCGATGACGTCGAGTCGGAGCTGCTTGAGATGGAGGCGTCTGCCGACGCCCTGCGGAAGGAAGGCATCATTTCAACGGCTGACCTGGAGAAGAAGAAGGCAGAGGTCGAGCGCACCCGCAAGCTGTTCCGCGAACTCTCGCCGGCAGACCGCCAAGCCATCGTTCGCCGGCGTCGCGAACTGGGTCGTCAAATTCTCGAGCGCGAGCTCGCTGGCGCGGCTGTCGTGGCCGTCGGACTGAAGTTGAATCACACCCGACTGCGGCCGCTGTTCGAGCAATGGTGGCCGTACATGAACCGCATGTCGCTCAACCTGCAGCGCTTCGGTCAGTCGACCTTCTCGCGCAGCGAATTATCGACCATCGAAACGTTCCTGGAGCGTGAGTTGGCAAAGCTCGAGGACTATGTCGACGAGCAGCTGCGCGTCGCAACCGCCTACCGCCAGCAACGCGAGCAGGAGATGCGGGCCAAGGACGACATCGTTTTCGAACCGACGATTACGCGGCCGTCCGTCGAGCTGGAGGTCCAGGCCTACTCTCGCTTTGCCGTCCGAGCGCTTCAGGTCCTCATCAAGTTCGACCAAACCATGGACCAGTTCGATTTCATGGTCTGGAACGGGATCCGCGACATGACGGACGTCAATGACGAGGTCACGAGGTTCCTGCGAAAGTTCCAGCCGCTCGGCCTCCGCTGCTATACGACACACCTGAAGCTGATGACCACCGTTCGCGGCGTCTGACTGTCCGCCTGCACGGTCCCGCTCAGTCACACCAAGTCCCACCAAGCCCTAGTTTCTACCCTCCGTTTAGAAGTAAGAGGATTGGCACTCTGTGGGACGCAGTGCCACTTGGTGATGGCTAGTGGGACCACGTGAGACATGATCTCACTTTCGAACGTATCAACAGACGTCGACATCTGCCCCGAGGTACCACTTCGGGGTACTTGCTGTTTTGAACCGGCACCAAGTGCCACTTACTGCCACACTGCGATCGCCATGTCGCTCGAAAAGGTATTGGAAGGACTGAACCCCGCCCAGCGCGAGGTGGTCGACCTGCGTCAGCACTGCGTCGCCGTGGCCGTGCCAGGCGCCGGAAAGACGGCGACGATTGCGGCGAAGGCAGCCGTGCTGCTCGCCAACCCAGACGTGACGGTGGGCGCGGTAACGTTCAGCAAGGACGCTGCGGTCGAATTGCGTGACCGTATCCTGGCGCTAGCCGGGGCCGATGCCAAGAAGCGACTGCTCGCGGGCACCTTCCATTCGCTGGCCTATAAGCAACTCGGGAAGGGAACCGGCAAGCTCACCGATATCGTCCACGACGGCGTTCGATTCGCTATCGTCGGGCAGATCCTGCAGGAAGGGGGATTTGATGGGAAGGTCGAGGATGCGATCGCTGCGATTGAGCGCGCCAAGATGCAACTGGCCGACCCGCCTTCAGGAACTGTGGAGGCTCAATTGTATGAGGCCTATCAGAGCGCCCTGGCCCGGAACGGCAAGATCGACTTTCAGGACATGCTGCGGTTGGCTGTAGCTGGGATGCAAAGCGGAACCATTGCGCCCTACCGTATGACGTACCTGCTGGTCGATGAGTACCAGGATTGCGACAGCTTGCAATCACGCTGGACGGCGCTGCACGCGGAGGCCGGTTCGATAGTGACGGTGGTCGGGGACGATGATCAATCGATCTACGGATTTCGAAGTGCGCTCGGATTTCGGGGCATGGAGGTATTCATCAAAGAGTTCGACGCACGGTCCGTCATCCTCGGGAAGAACTACCGCTCACACACTGAGATCCTGGACATCGCGGATCGTGTCATTCGAAACAACAAGGACCGTATCCTGAAGGAGCTGGTAGCCCATCGCGGGCCTGGCGGCGCTATCGAGTTCAAGCGATTTGAGGACGAGTACAAGGAAGCCGTTTCAGCCGTTGAGGCGCTGACACCGGTTTTGCGGGCTGGCAAAACGGCGGCCGTGCTGGCGCGGACGAACCGCATTCTCGATCCATTGGAGGCCGTCTGCCGCTCGCACGGTATCAAGTACTACCGGGCAACCGGCCGCTCTATCCTCGATCGCCCGGAGGCAGCGTTGATGGGGGACCTGCTGGAACTGATTCAGAAGTCCAAGAGCTCTGGCATCGATGCCCTGCTAGGTTTCGCCGGAATCAGCTCGCATGAGCTGCAGCTGCTACACACGCAGACTACGGCGAAGCCGGAGGGATCGATTCCGCGAAAAAAGGACCTGGTGCAGGCCGGGATCGCAGAACCAACAGTCGACAAGTATCGCGATTTCCTGAAGAAGCTGGCGGAATGGCAAGCGCTCTGTGAACGCGAGTTCCTTTCCCTCGTTCTCGATGGCGTGCGCGAATGGATGCTCAAGTTTGTGGCGGACGAGCCGGGCAAGCGCGCTATCAATACCGCATATGACGTCCTGACGCGGCTGAACGGTCCATTCTCGGAACGCGTGCTGTTTCTGCGCCAAAAGAATAACGAGCCGGCCGACGACGCCTTGGTGCTGACGACCATGCATGCCTCCAAGGGGCGCGAATGGTCGGCTGTTGTTGTGATCCGGGCCGAGGAAACCATCGTTCCGGACGAAGCCAGTCCGGAGAGTGAGGAGCGGCGACTTTTCTACGTTGCCCTCACGCGCGCCCGCGACTGGCTGCAGATTTCTACGGCAAAGAAGAACCCCACGTCCCGGTTCGTTGTTGAAGCCGGGCTAACTTGATTTATTAAGCAACCGATCGTTCGTGGCGTCTGATGGTTGCGAGCTCCCTGCCATCGCGCGTGCCATAGCCGTCCGGCACTTCATTTTTGTGCGTAGCGGTGGCACTCGGATTTCAAGGAGGGGTTGTTGAGCCCGTAGGCATCCTCATAAGCGAAAAAAGCCTGGAGTCCGCATGCTCCAGGCTTTTAATCGGCATTGACAAAAGGCGTAGCGGGCTTCAAAACCCTCTTGACTCGTCCAACAACAAGACAGTCTGAGTTTATGAAGCCCACCCTTCGTTGTCAATGCTCCCCACAAGTTTGCGCATTGATCGAAGAAGATGAGATATCGCTTCGACGGGCTTCCTATTGCCCGAAGAAGAAG